>SVQJ01000181.1 GCA_015065395.1 Oscillospiraceae bacterium | reverse complement strand
CAGGGTATACAAAAGAAAGCGGACGATGTCTTGTCGGGGCAGCACAAAAGAACGGCGTTTCTGTGATAACAGTTACTCTTGACGCATCAGACGACTGGAGCGACCACAAAAAGATGTTCGATCACGCCTTTGAGAGCTATCGCTCCTACACTCTTTACTCACAAGGAAGCTTTATCGTAGAATTGCCTGTTGCGGGAAAAACAGAGCATATAAAGCTTTTTGCACCGGGAGAAAAGAAAGCAGTCCTCAAAAAGGGTGCTAAAATCACTGTAAGAATTGAGGCACCTTCCCTTTTAACTTCTCCCATAAAAAAAGGAGATGCCTTCGCTTTTGCGATTTTTGAACACGAAGGAAAAGAACTATTCCGAACAGAACTATGTGCGCTTAACGATCTCACATAGCAACGGAGAATTTTATGGAAAAAATCAAATTACAGAAATATTTTACCGATTGCGGAGTTCTTTCCAGGAGAAAAGCTGAAGAGGAGATCGCAAAAGGGAAAGTCACCGTAAACGGATGCGTGGCTACCATAGGAACTCGAATTGACCCTGAAAATGATACTGTCCGCTACTTGGATAAGGTCATCTCCCCTCAAAGCGGGGAGCGTACATACATCGTACTAAACAAGCCTCTCGGGTATGTTACCACCATGAATGACGAAAAAGGAAGAAAGACCGCCTTTCAGCTTGTAAGCGATGTGGGAAAGCGTGTTTACCCTGTGGGAAGACTTGATATGTACTCAGAGGGGCTGCTTATTTTCACCGACGACGGCGAATTGGCAAATAAGCTGACTCATCCGTCACACAGCTTTTCAAAAAGGTATATGGTCAAGATCAAAGGAAAATGTTCTTCTGACGACATCATGAGGCTGACCTCCCCGATGGAGCTTGACGGATACGCATTGCGCCCTATAGATGCAGAGCTTATTCAAGCAGGAAAGGTGGATAAAGAAGGAAATATCTACTCTACTCTTGCCCTAACACTTTATGAAGGAAGAAACAGACAGATACGCAGAATGTGCGAAAAATGTTCACTTACCGTCATGCGATTAAAGCGCGTATCTGTTGGCAACATCAAGCTCGGTGATCTTCCTTCGGGAAAATGGCGCCACCTTACAAAGGAAGAAACAGAATACTTAATTAATACATAATACAGGTGAAAAATGTTTGCAGTTAAACCTTTACAGGACAAAGAATTACAATCCGAGCTGTGCACACTGCTCAATACACCATATTTAGCGAATTGCTTTGCTCATTTTGCTGTTGATCTGAATGAGGACGGTACAAAAATCGAGGCAATTATCGGCATCTGCCAGTTTTCACTGGGAGAGACCGCTGAAATTTTCACGCTTGTTCCCTTTCCCGGAAAAGAGAACGACGAGGCAATGATCATTATGGAGCGCGCCGTTATGAATTTCATGTGGAGAAGCGGATCCAAAAGCTTCGTTATGAAAGAAAGCGCGGGGCCGGAGGAGCTTCTTAAAAGATCCGGCCTTCCAAAAAAAGACGGAACATATTTTGTGGATCTGGATCTGTTTTTCAAATCTCCTTGCAGCTTTAACAAAAACAGTATATAATATAAAGAGAGCCATTACACCCTATGCAATGGCTCTCTTTATATTCAATACTCTTTTTTACTCTTTTTATGCCAACGGCTCAAAATCACTTGCAGGATGCTTACATATAGGACAGATATAATCCTCAGGAAGTTCCTCACCCTCATACACGTATCCGCAAATCTTGCAAACATACCCCTTTTTCTTTGCACTTTCAGGCTTTGGCTTGATATGCTTGAAGTAATAGTCATAAGTGACACTGGGTTCATCTGAAAGCTTAAAAGCGGCAGTAACGTCACAAATAAACATCGCATGTGTACCAAGATCAACGGTATCAATAACATCGGCACTGATACAGGCATTTGAATGATCTCTGAGATAGCAAATACCGTTTTCAGTTCTGTATAAAGTGTCATTTGGAATCTTTTCCTCTTGAAATCCGCTCACAAATCCGTACTGCTTGATAATATCAAAGGGTACGCTTTCATCGAGAACAGAAAGATTAAGCTTTCCGGTCCTCAGAATAAGCGCATGGGTCAGATTGCTTTTGTTGACCGTTACGGAAATACGCAATGGATCCTGGGTCACCTGCTGAGCCGTGTTTATGATACAGGCATTATCCTTATCATTATTTCTGGCAAACAAAACAAACAGACCGTAGCTTAATTTGAAAATTGCAGAATTATCTATCATAGTAAACTCCTTATATTTTTGAATAATAATTTCCCTATTTACGTGAAATAATACAATAAAATAATTCAAAAAGCTATTGACAAATCATGTTAAATATGTTAGTATGATTAGGCGCTTTTGAGACCCATTAGCTCAGCTGGCAGAGCACATGACTTTTAATCATGGTGTCCGGAGTTCGATTCTCCGATGGGTCACCATAAATTGCTGCAAGCATCTTAAGATGCTTGTAGCTTTTTCTTTTTACACGCCCCAGCCGCCGTCAACACCTATGCATTGACCGTTAATATAGGAGGCTTTATCTGAAGCAAGAAAAGCGATCAACTCAGCAACCTCATGGGCTTCTCCCATCCTACCAGCAGGAATCTCATCACATATTGACGCTAAAGCTTCATCATCAAGGCATTTATTCATATCCGTAAAAATAAGGCCGGGTTCTACGCAGTTAACAGTGATTCCGGAGGGACCAAGCTCCTTGGCAAGGGCCATGGTCAGGCCTCTGACCCCTGCCTTCGATGCACTATATGCAACCTCACAGGATGCACCGCATTTTCCCCAAATGCTTCCAACAGTAATAATTCTTCCGAAATGCTTTTTCACCATAAGAGAAGAGGCCTCTCGCGCAAGGTAAAACACAGAAGAAAGATTGGTATTTATAATATTATGCCAATCACCGTTGCTTGTATCACATATTTGTGCTATATGGGCAATTCCCGCATTCAAAACAATGATATCCAAGCCTCCGAGCAACTCCAATGCTTTATTAAGTGCATTTATTCCATTCTCAGCGCAAGATACATCTGTCTTTATAGCTGCAGCACCTGTTTTATGGCAGAGCGCATTTGCCGCATCATCATCATTTTTATAGAAAAAAACAACCTTATCTCCCATGGATGAAAAAAGCTCAACAGCTGCAGCTCCGATTCCTCTGCCGCCGCCTGAAATCACCACTCTTCTCATACAGGCAAAGTCTCCTTTTCAAGGGCATTTTCTTGAACAGGTACATTAAACTTTTTCGCTTCAGCATCTCTTGCACAAGAAAGCATAAGCTTTATTCTGTTTTCCTGATTAATACGTGTTGCACCCGGGTCATAATCCACCGCAACGATATTAACATCAGGATTTTTTTCTTTTATGGGCTTCATCATCCCTTTACCGACTATATGATTGGGAAGACATCCAAAGGGCTGAACGCAGATAATGTTTTTTACTCCGTTATCTATAAGCTCAAGCATTTCTGCCGGCAAAAGCCACCCCTCACCCATTTTTGTTCCCGCACCTATATAGCCGTCTATCAATGAAAACGTATGATCAAAGGGAGTGGGCGGTGCAAAGCTACTGTTATCCTTTATTGCCTTTATAAGATCGTTTTGCTTTGAAACAACGATCCTCTTAGCTATACGGTTAATAATTGCCTTTGACAGCTTACCGCCATACAGCTTCAGATCAACAAGTCCGTTCTGAACACAGTAAAGACAGAAATCA
>SVQJ01000180.1 GCA_015065395.1 Oscillospiraceae bacterium | reverse complement strand
TTTGGGAGGATTGCTGTGCGAGAGCGATCATAGCGGCAGGCGGAACCAAGGAGGACGTATGCCAGGTAGCATACGGATACGGCCTTTTCACAGGCGGTCCCGGTCTTAACGGCGGCTCCCATAAGGTAGGATGCCTCACTCTTCCTATGTCCAGCGGTAATACGGAGCGCCAGATCACCTTTATGCGTGATCTTCGTGCAACCATTCTTTGCTGTACCCCCTCTTATGCTACATATATAGGTGAGACGCTTAAGGAAATGGGTCTTTCTGCTGATGATATCCACCTAAAGGCAGGTATTTTCGGAGCAGAGCCCTGGACTGAGGAGATGCGCCGTGATATTGAAAAATCCCTTGGTATCAAGGCATACGATATTTACGGTCTTACCGAAACATCCGGCCCCGGTGTTGCTTTTGAGTGCGAAGCGCAGACAGGAATGCATATTAACGAGGACCATTTCCTTGCCGAGATAATCGATCCCGATACGGGAGAAGTACTTCCCGAGGGCTCTAAGGGCGAGCTTGTGTTCACAAGCCTTGATAAGGAAGCTTTTCCGCTTCTTCGCTACAGAACGAGAGATATCTGCGTTCTCACCCGTGAGAAATGTCCCTGCGGAAGAACCCATGTGAAAATGTCAAAGCCCATGGGCAGAAGCGACGATATGCTTATTATCCGCGGCGTAAACGTATTCCCCTCACAGATCGAGACCGTTCTGCTGAAGCAGGGATATACACCCAATTATCAGATCGTTGTTGACCGAGTAAGCAGTACTGATACCTTTGATGTATACGTTGAGGTAACAGAGGATCAGTTCTCTGATACAGTCCGCGAGCTTACTGCTCGAGAGCACGCTCTTTCTTCTGCAATGAAAACAATGCTTGGCATCAATCCCAAGGTGCACCTTGTTGAGCCCAAGAGTATTGTAAGAAGTGAGGGTAAGGCTGTCCGCGTTATCGATAAGAGAAAGCTCCACGATTAATAAAGAGAGGAAGGATATATCATGAGTCTCAAACAGATTTCCATTTTTATAGAAAATAAAACGGGAAGCCTTTGCGATGTTTGCACAGTGCTTGCTGATAATGAGATCAATCTCCGCGCTCTTTCAATAGCAGATACTCAGGATTTCGGTATTCTCAGAATCATCGTTGAGAATACTGAAAAGGCAATGGAGATCCTCAGAAGAAACGGATATACCTGTAAGACTACCGAGGTTCTTGCAGTTGAGATCCCCGATAGACCCGGCGGAATGGCAAGTGCGATGAAGGTCGTTTCAATTCCCGAGGTATCCATTGAGTATGCTTATGCCTTTGTTTCCCATAAGGACGACGGAGCTGCGTATATGATCTTCAGAGTATCGGGAATCGATAAAGCAAGAGAAGCACTCTCTGCAGCGGGAATAAACCTTCTCAGCGCAGATGAGCTTTTCTCTAAATAATAGCAATTAAAAGTTAACGCTTTATTCGTTAAAGATAATTTCAAAAAAACCTTGTAGAAGTAATAATTCAGCTTCTACAAGGTTTTTTGCTTATTCAATAATTTTGTTTATAGCAAGAAATGTTAATTTGTCCTCAGCGCTCTGATCAAAATGCGTTCTGTCGTGTCCGCCGTGATCGCTGGTCACGATAAAGAGCCAGTCTTCATCCTCGTACTCGGGACGGGATTTTATCGTTTCAAGCATTTCAAAGGCATATCTGTCAGCGTTGGTGATTGAGCTCACATAAAAAGGATTTGAGCCTCCGAAGCCGCCCGTATGCCCGTTTTCGTCGGGGGATTCATTGATGCCGAAGATAATGTCAGTACCGGCAGCTAATTGTTCTTTAAGAAAGCTTTGCAGCTCGGTCTCATCAGAAACCCTTCTGTATGTAAGGTGCAGACCGTCTTTCCTGCCATGCTCTGTTTCTTTTGAATAAGTTTGTGTAAAATGGTTATACCAGAGAGAAGCGAAGCAGCAGGAATATCCTTTTTGGGCATACTCCATCAATACCGTGGGAAAGCTTTCCGAAAGGATCTCGTTTTCATGCACGCCGTGTTCATTTGCCCAAACGCCGGTGAGGATTGAAGCCCACCCCTGCATGGTGCAGGTCTTTTGCAGTGTCTCAGGCAGGTTGGGGGCGCCCCCTGCGAAGGTGATATAAAGACCGCCGCTGCTTTTTAGCTCTGTGATCGCACTGTAGAGGCAGGGGAGACTTATTCCGGAAACAGAGTGATCCTCGGTAGGTATTATATACGCCATGCTGTCAGCTCTCGCACCGTCAAAGCCGTAGATGAAAACTCGCTTTCTTTTGTCTCCCTTGCAATCTAAGTGTTCCCGAACAAGTTGTGCAACAATCGTCTGGGGGAGCGCTGTTTCGAGTGTATTGTCAAATATCCCGTGCGTGTCAATAGTTTTCAAATAATCACGGCTGTCTTCAAAATACTTTCTCATAATATTACCTTCCGTAAATTCAGTTTTGTCTTAGAACCTGCTGACCGGTGATCAGAGGATAAGATATCAGATCTTTTGTATCAAGATCCTCCTTGTACATATCTACAGCGGTTATCTGACTGTTTTCGTAAGTTGTATAGTAATATATCCCACGGTCAGTGTTACAGCAGGAGGAGTAAATGGTATATTCATATTCACCGTTGCCGACACAGTTAAGTCCCTTTTGCTGTGCAACGCTTGCAAGTATGTGGAAAAATTGGCTTATGCTTTCGCTTTCGCCCGTTACTGCAACAGAATTCAGCTTTGTGAAAGCAGCCCTTATAAAGCGTGATTGGGAGGAAAGATCTCCGGGAAGACCTATTGCACCCATGCCCAGACTGTAAGGCTCAAGAGCGATTTTGTCGGAAAATCGGTTAGAGGGCTGATGGCAGGTGAGATTTATATAGTTTGAAAGATTGTGAATGTGGTAATAGAAGGGCGGATTGTTTGTAAGCACGCCGGGGGAATTTTCGTATATCTTAAGTCCGTCCGCCATAGATTCGATAGTAAAAGATCTGTCTCTGTCGGAAATCATCCAGTGGAGAGGAGTGAGGGGAAGCTCATCGCTGAAGGGGCAGTTCCAAAGATTCATTGTGTCTATCTTTTGTAAAGCCTCGCTTGTGTTTTTGCATTGACCGAGGAGCCATGGTATAAGCTCAAAAGGAGTAATGTTTTCCTTGGAAACACTGCCTGTGCAGTAGACGGCGTTTTGGGGAAAATTCAGTCCTGCAAGAGAAAGCCCTGCTTCATTTGTTGCCTCATAGTACAAAGGATAACCGTAATTCACGTTTGCCATGCCTATAAGCGCGTAGTGATTCTCAATAACTGTGCCGTTTCTGAAATGAAAAGGGAAGTGTCGAGGAGTAACGGTAACAGTTTCCTTGTAGCTGTGATGCAGATCAAGATTTCTTCCGAAATAGTGTTCTTCGGTCTTATAACTTATGGCAGTACACATATCGGATGCTCCTTCGTTAGTGCATTTTTCAAAAGATTTCTCTGATTTATGATATCACAAACGAAAAGAAAAATTAATACTTAATTGTTAATTTTTATAATTTGAAACTTAATGCGACCGGAGGTTCAAATTTAGTTACGCAAATAATAAAAAGCAGACACGCAAAAGTGTGATGTTCTTAGCGGAGAATTTATGCTTTGAGCAAAGTGCAAGCATCGCATTTGACTAGTCAAACGCAAAGATGGGCTAAGCCCAAACCCTTATAACGACAGAAAGAGATAACAAATCGGTTCGTAGCCGAAATGTTATCTCTTTTTC
>SVQJ01000020.1 GCA_015065395.1 Oscillospiraceae bacterium | reverse complement strand
ACCCCATTCCTCGCTTTTTTCCACCAGACGGCGGGCGATTATGTACATGACCGCAAAGCCGTTGCCGATAATGGAGGTAAGCTCTCTTTCAAGGCGCTCGGAAACCTGAACGGGAAGGGGATCGCCGAACATTTCCTTTGCTTTTTTATAGCATTTTTCGCGGAGCTCTTCTTCACAGCCCTCGATCTTCGGGTCGTAGGTGCCCTTGGGGATAGGACGTATGGGCTCTATCATATCCGCAATGAGATTTGTGTTGGTAACCACCACCTCGTATGCCTTTTCTTCTCCAAGATAGGAAAATTCTCTTAGCATCTCTTCGGTGGTGCGCATATAAAGCTCACTTGGCTTATCAGCATCGGGATACTTCATACCCGTGAGAAGAATACGGCGGTATATCTCGTCCTCCGGATCCATGTAATGTGCGTCACAGGTAGCGCAAACGGGCTTTGAGAGCTTTTCGCCCAGTGCCACCACCTTGCGGTTAAACTCTCTCAGCTCCTCCTCGTCCTTTGCAAGCCCCTTTTCTATCATAAAGCGGTTGTTTGCAATAGGCTGGATCTCAAAATAATCGTAGAAGGAGGCGATCTCCTCGATCTCCGCCTCGCCTCTGCCGCTTATGATGGCAGAGAACAGCTCTCCCGCCTCGCAGGCAGAGCCGATGATAAGGCCTTCTCTCAGCTCCTTGAGCCTTGTTTTGGGGATTCGTGGAAAACGTCTGTAATATGTAAGGTAGGAATCGGAAATAAGCCTGTAAAGGTTTTTCAGTCCCACCTGATTTTTTGCAAGTATTATCTGGTGGTAGGGGCGAAGCTTCAAGGGGTCGGCGTTTTCGCTCATGGTTTCGGAAAGTCTGTTGAAATCCATGATGCCCTCATCCCGAAGCTTGTCCACCATTTTATAGAATATTGCGCTGAGCATCACCGCGTCGTCGCTTGCACGGTGATGATTGAATTCGCCAAGCTTAAAATAATCCGCAAGAACATCCAGCTTGTGCTTTTTCAGCTCGGGATTTACGTAGCGGGACATAGATACGGTATCAAGATAGGGATTGGGGAAGGGGAGCCCCTCCTCCTCGCAGACCTTTCTGATAAAGCTGGTATCAAAGTCTGCGTTATGGGCGATAAGCAAGCTGTCCCTTGCAAAATCCAGAAAAGCGCGAACAGCATCGCCGTTAGTCATCTGCCCCCTTACCATATCGTCGGTTATCCCCGTAAGACGGGAGATATCCTCGGGAATGGGCTGTCCCGGGTCTGTCATAACGTTGAAGGTTTCAAGGACGCGGCCGTTCTTAACTCTGACGGCGCCTATCTCGGTGATGGCGCAGTTGTGGACGGAAAGACCGGTGGTCTCGATATCGAAAACCACGAATTCATCGTCAAAGGTACTGTCGGTATGGCCGAAGACTGCCCTGCGGGTATCGTCAACGAAATAAGCCTCGATGCCGTAAAGCACCTTGATGGGATCTTCCTTCATTCCCTCGGCGGCAAGCATTGCGGTGGGGAAGCCCTGGGCGTTTCCGTGGTCGGTTATGGCGATCGCCTTGTGTCCCCATGCGGCGGCTCTTTTAACCACGTCTGCAGGAGCAGGGATGGCGTCCATTGATGAAAGATTGGTGTGCTGATGCAGCTCCACTCTTTTTACCGGGGCGTTATCCTTTCGGAATATCCATTTTGCCTTTTTAATGCCCTTGACAGAGATATTGTATTCTCCGAATTTATCTGCCCTGACACTTCCTACGGCACTGATGCACATTCCGCTCTTCATGCTTTTTGCAAAGGGCTCTGCCTCTGCTGCAGGCATCTGCAATTTCAGAAAGACCGAGGAATCGTTATCGGTGATGCCGATTGAGACGGACATATTTTCGGAATTGCGTATTTCCGTTGCCTCGGATTTGAAGATGCGGCCGAGAACGGTAACGCTTCGCATATTGGAATTGATGCAGCGCAGCGGCATTGGATCGGAAACTTCAAAATCCTCTTCTCCGTAGAGGATATCACCTCCGTTGGAGTCAAAGACCATGCGGCCGCATTTGAAAACGCCGCCCTCCAGCTCCTGTGCCTCGTCTTCTGCTTCAAAAAGGGAGTCTATGCGCTTGAACTGAGGCTTTTCGGCCTCGGCGACGGCCTTTGCATCAGCCTCCTGCTTTCTGCGCTGCTCCTCCACGATACGGGCGTATTCTCTCGCCTGATCCTGAGTTTTTCTCAGGTAGTCAGCCTGGCGTTCAAGATATTCGTTGTGATATCTTTCGTAGTCTTGGGATTGCTTTATATCGGTTTCGTAATTAAGCTCAAATTCGCTTCTGATTATACCGGAGATGATCTCCCCCGCTCGTCCCATGTCAAGAAGATCGATGCCACCGGCAGTATAGGGAACGGAGATGGAGATAACGCCATCCTCAATGACTGTTTTGCAATTATCAAAGAAGCCGTTGGTAACGGCTCCCACCCGCTTAGCCTCAAAAAAGACCTCTTTCATGTAATCTTCGGAGAAAAGCTCACGGGGGTACCTTGGCAAAAGGCGAACGAGATTCAGCTCATAGCATTGGCAGATCCTTTCCTCCAGGGAATAAAGATCCTTTTTCGAGGCTATGAAGGGGAGAGAAAAGCGGACCTGATAGAGCTTTTTCTCCCGGTCACCGGAAAGAACTGCATTGGAGGAGGCATCAAAGATCTTCTTTTCTGCGCTGTTGCCCGGGGTAAATCTTGAGAATATGGAATTAAGTGTACGAGCCTCAGCCATAGCTTTATCCTTTCATCAGTGATTTTTGAAAATTCTTTATTTTGCAGATCTATAGAAATACTGAAATTATTTGTGGTTTTTTCAGCCGATAAACTTCAAAGTTTCCTCAATGAGGGTCTCCACTACCCGATCCTCTTCAACTCTGCCCAAAGTCTCGCCGTTTTTGAAGAGCACCGCAAAGCCGTCGCCTCCGGCAATTCCGAAATCGGCTTCCTTTGCTTCGCCGGGGCCGTTGACCACGCAGCCCATAACGGCAACGGTCACCTTTTTGCCCTTGGTATCGATGGAAGCGGATTCTTCGCGGAATTTTTCCGCAAGGCCGATAAGATCGATCTTCGTTCTTCCGCAGGTGGGGCAGGATATGATATTTATTCCGCCCTCGCAAAGATCCAGGCTTTTAAGTATCTCCTTTCCCGCAAGGACCTCGCGAACGGGGTCTGCGGTAAGGGAAACGCGGAGAGTATCGCCGATGCCGTCGCAAAGGAGGCTGCCGATACCTATGGAGTTCTTTATAATGCCGGAATATTCCGTTCCTGCCTCGGTAACTCCAAGATGTATGGGATAGGAGGAGCTTTTGGCAACTATGCGAGCCGCCTCGGTCATTGTGGTGATCCTTGAGGATTTAATGGAGATGACCGTATCGCAAAAGCCCATGCTTTCAAGCTGCTCTGCCTGGGTGAGTGCGCTTTCCGCAAGAGCGGCGGCGGTGGGAGAACCGTACTTTTCAAGAATGGCTTTGTCAAGAGAGCCGCCGTTCACGCCGATGCGGATGGGCACGCCCTTCACCTTGCAGGCGGCGGCAACCTCTCTCACCTTCCATTCGGCTCCGATGTTGCCGGGATTTATACGTATCTTATCGGCTCCTGCCTTCAGCGCGGCAAGAGCTATCTTATAGTCAAAATGAATATCTGCAACCAAGGGAACCGTGGCGCCTGCGGCGCGCACTGCGCGAAAGACCTCTGCGTATTCTTCCTTGGGAACGGCTATACGCACTATATCGCAGCCTGCATTTTCCAGCGCTATGACCTGACGGGCGGTGCCGTCAAAATCCTCCGCCGGCACATTTGTCATAGACTGAACGGAAATAGGGCTGGTGCCGCCTATGGGAGTTCCTCCCACGTTGATTGTACGGGAAATACGTCTTTCCATTTGCAAATCCTTTCTTTATCTCTATCAGAAAAAGCTGAAAACGTCCTTGATGCAAACCAGCACCATAAGGAGCATGAGAGCAACGATGCCTGCAAAATTTATATAGGCCTCGATCTCCTGCTTCACGGGCTTTCGTCTCACAGCCTCGATGAGGAGAAAAACTATCCTTCCGCCGTCCAAGGCAGGCAAAGGGAGAAGATTCATCACTCCCAGGTTCATGCTGATAACAACGGCAAGATAGGTGAAGCTGTAAGCACCCTCGTCTGCTGCCTCGGAAAGCGCCTGGGTGACGCCCACCGGGCCGGAGACGGCTTCCATTCCGTATCTGCCGCTCACCAGGTCGTAGAGGGATTCCCAGATCATTACAACGGTATGGGATGCTCTGAGGACCGAGTGCTTAGCCACGGTGAGAAGATCTTTGCTTTCCTCGGGTGCGGTATAAAAGTCCAGAAGGCCGAAAACGGCGCCCTGAGATGAGAATTTTTCAAACTGAACGTCCTCGATGACGATCTCCTTGCCGTCTCTGATAACGGTAAGATCCACGGGAGAGGTTCCCAGCCTCATCACCTGGTAGCTGAGCTGCTCGTAGATATAGACTCTCTTATTATTTACCTTCGTGATAAGATCTCCCTTTTCAAGGCCGAAATCCTTGGAAACGGAGCTTCTGAAAAAGTGGTCTATCCCGTCGTAATGACCCTTTTCCACGCTGCTGATATCTGTTTTGGGAAGCTCGGGAAAAAAGTCCAAAACTCGGGTGGTATACAGCTTCGGGGACGCGACCACAAGCATAGCCATAACGAGAGCACCCACCAAAAGATTGGTAGCGGCGCCTGCCACGGTTATGATAAATCTCTGCCACACAGGCTTTTTGTTAAAGGCGTTGGGGTCATCGCTGACCTCGTCCTCGCCTGCCATACTCACAAAGCCGCCGATGGGAAAGGCGCGAAGGGAATAGACTATCCCGCTCTTTTTTGATTTTTTGCTCAAAAGCTTGGGGCCCATTCCGATGGCGAATTCGTTAACGGTGACCTTAAAAAGACGGGCAAAGAGGAAATGGCCTGCCTCATGGATGAATATGAGAAAGCCGAAAAGAAGAATAGCAAGGATGATATTGAGAACTGACATTTGTGTTCCTTTGCTTATAATTTATTTTAGCGGTAGATTATCTCCCGTGCTATCTTACGTGCCTCTGCTTCAGCGGCAAAGACAGCCTCTGCGCTGTCTGCAGGAATATGGGAGATACGTGACATGGTCTCAAGAACGACGTCTGCGATACCCGTGAAGGAGACCTTTTTTTCAAGGAAAGCCCAAACGGCCTCCTCGTCGGCAGCGATGAGGGCGGCGGGAGCGCAGCCTCCCATATACCAGGCATCCTCAGCGGCACGAAGAAGGGGGAAAGCATTTCTGTCGGGAGCATGGAAGGTGAGGCTTCCCAGCTTCACGAAATCCAAGGGCTCTCCGCCGAAGGGAGCGCGGTGGGGATAAGCAAGAGCGTAGCGCACGCAATCCCTCATATCCGGATATGAAAGCTCGGCGATGACCGCACCGTCGGTATATTCCACCATGGAGTGAATAATGCTCTGTCTGTGGATGAGCACCTCCACCCGATCGGGCTCCACGTTGAAGAGCCTGCAGGCCTCGATAAGCTCAAAGCCCTTGTTCATAAGGGTGGCGCAGTCTATGGTGATCTTTTTGCCCATTTTCCATGTGGGGTGGGCGAGAGCCATTTCGGGGGTAACGCTGCAGAGCTCATCCCGGCTCATTCCGAAGAAGGGACCGCCGGAGGCGGTAAGCAGGATGCGGCGCACGCTTTTGGAATCTGCGGGAGCTTTCGGGTCTGCCGCGCCGGAGGCGGCGAGGCACTGGAAGATAGCGGAATGCTCCGAATCCACTGGAATAAGCTCTCCGCCGGATCTTTTCAGCCTTTCGTAGATAATATGGCCGAGGCTTATGAGAGCCTCCTTGTTTGCCATGGCGATGCGGGCACCGGTATCAGCGCAGGCAAGGGCGTAAGGGATCCCGGCCATTCCTGAAATGGCGTGAACGATAAGGTCGCAACGGCACTCCATTATAGCCTGCAAAAGCTCATCTTTTCCTGCATAGACCTTAACGGTGTCAGGCAGAAGGCTTCGAAGAGCATCGCCGTCCCCCGGATCGGGAACGGCGACAGCTACAGCATTACATTCAACAGCCTGTTTTGCAACAAGGCTTATATTTTTGCCTGCGGTGAGCAGGTCTATCTTAACGCCCAGCCGTGTGAGCGCATCTATTGCCTGTGTGCCGACGCTTCCGGTTGAGCCGAGAACGGCGGCACGCTTTTCGTAAGAGTTCATATTAATCTCCGTTTTTTCGCCAATGCGGCGGTACAAATTGCATTGAAGCATGATCGTGCTTCGTCAGAAGCAAAAATGGGTTGGGACCCATTTTCAGGGAGAGTTCAGGCGTGAAATGCTGAAGTACGGTCTTTGGTATACAGAATTTCTGAGTTACATCACCTTAAGCTTGATAAGTGCCTCGCACACCACAAGCACCAGGGGGGCAGTTGCGATAACGCTGTCGAAGCGGTCAAGCACTCCGCCGTGGCCGGGGAAGAGGAAGCCGTAGTCCTTGATGCCGTATCTTCTCTTGATGAGGGAGAAGATAAGGTCGCCGATCTGGGAAACCACGGAGATCACAGCTCCGAGAATGGCAAATACCCAGAGGGGAGGGATGTTTTCGTAGAAATTTCCGATTATGGCGCCGTAAACGACGCAGCCGATGATGCAGAAAACGATTCCTCCAACGCTGCCCTCAACGGTCTTCTTGGGGGAAACGGAGGGGATGAGCTTGTGGCGGCCGAAAAGTCTGCCGCAGAAGTATGCGAACGTATCAGTCACCCAAGGAGCAACGAAGACCACAAGATAGATGTATTCGCCGCGGTTGGGCATATTTCTGAGAAGAAGAATGGAAACAAACCCTGTTAAAACGTATGCACAGGTAACGAAAGAGATGCACACCTTGTCAACGGGGATATTTCCCTCTGAGAAAACTGCCATGGCAAAGAGAATGAACAAGAGGCAGATGAGGAAGGAGGAGTATGCCGCGATATAAAGGGAGCGGGTCTCGATCGTGCGTGTAAGGATGATGACCACCGTGGTCACCACGTAAAAGCTGACAGAGCAAAGAAAGCTTTTTCTCATGCCCACGCAGCCAAGCATCTCGTAAATGCCTATAAGTGCCATAAGTCCCACAACGATGGGGAAAACAACGGTATGGGAATAAATGCAAACAACAACGAGCAGTGCAAGAGCAACTACCGCGGTTATGGTTCTTTTAAGCATAGCAATAATTATCCTTTCAAATTCGCGCTGTTGTGATCTTTGCTTTATACACCGCCGAAACGGCGCTTTCTCTGAGAGAACTCCATGATCGCCCGAACGAGCTCTTCCTCGTCAAAGTCGGGCCAGAGGCAATCGGTGAAATAAAGCTCCGAGTATTGAGACTGCCAAAGAAGGAAGTTGGATAGGCGGAATTCCCCTCCCGTGCGAACGATAAGATCGGGATCGGGGCTTTCCTTTGTATAGAGCCCATTTGAGATATCCTCCTCGGTTATCTCCGTCCTTCCTTCGGCAATAAGGCGGTTAACACAGCGGACGATCTCATCTCTTCCTCCGTAATTCAATGCAACGTTAAGTGTAAGGGGGTTATCTTTTGTGAGCTCCTCAAGAAATTCGCATTTTTCCAAAAGCTCGGGTCCCAGACGCTCCTTGTCGCCGAGGAAGATGTATCGGATACGGTTCTTCTCATTATCGTCCCGTGCTTCCTTGATATATTCATCCAGAAGGCGCATGATCTCGCGGACCTCAACCTTTGGCCTTTTCCAGTTCTCCGTGGAAAAAGCGTAGGTGGTGACGGTGCTGATGCCGAAATCGCGGCAACGGGTAACGGTCTTCTTGAAGGTCTTGACTCCCACGCCGTGGCCTGCCTCTCTGGGAAGGCCTTTTCTGTTTGCCCATCTGCCGTTTCCGTCCATGATAAAGGCAATATGGTTAAGAGAAGCGTCCCGAACTATGGACTGTATCTCCTCGAGAGAGGGTGCATCTGCTTTTTTTTGATTAAAAAACATAGGGCTTTTCCTCTTTGAAAAATATTAAAAAACAGTACGAACGCCCCGATGCGGCGTGAGCCGCACCAAGGCGCAGGGGAAAAACTTAAACTTCCATGATCTCAGCGTTCTTTGCACTTGTAACGCTGTCAACCTCTTTGATATACTTGTCTGTGAGATCCTGGATATTCTTTTCGCTTGCCTTCTGTTCGTCCTCGGTCATGGTTCCTGCCTTTTTTTCGTTCTTGGCGCTGTCTACGGCGTCGCGGCGGATATTTCTGATGGAGACCTTAACGTCCTCGCCCATCTTGGAGACCTGCTTTGTGAGCTCTTTTCTGCGCTCACCTGTGGGCTGAGGGAAGGAGAGACGGATGGTCTTTCCGTCGGACTGGGGAGTGATCCCGATATCGGAAGCGAGAAGTGCCTTCTCGATGGATTTAACTGTGGTAACGTCCCAGGGAGTGATGGTGAGGGTGCGCGCATCGGAGAGCTTCACCTCTGCCATCTGGTTTATTGCTGTGGGAGTGCCGTAGTATTCAACGTCAATTCCCTTAAGGATGGAAACGTTTGCGCGGCCTGCGCGAACGCTCTCGAGCTGTTCCTTGTAAACGGAAATGCTCTTTTTCATTTTTTCTTCAAAAGGCTTGGTATCGAGTTTCATTTGTATATCTCCTTAAAAATAATTATTTTGTTATAACGGTGCCGCTGTGCTCACCGGTGATGACCTTGTAAATATTCTCAGCCTTATCAAGCCCGAAAAGGCAGAGTTTGATATCGTTATCCCTTGCAAGGCTTGCGGCGGTCATATCGATAACGCCCAGCTGATTTTCCAGGATATAATCGTATGTAGTTTCGGAAAGCTTTTTCGCTTCGGGATCCTTTTTGGGGTCGGCGGTGTAAACTCCGTCAATGCTCTTTGCCATAAGGATGGCGTCTGCTCCGATCTCGCAGGCTCTGAGAACAGCGCCCGTATCGGTGGAGAAGAAGGGATTTCCGGTGCCTGCACCGAAAACGACCACTTTTCCGCTCTCCAGCGCCTTAACGGCATCTCTCTGGGTGTACTGATCGGCAAAGGTATTCATTTCAACAGCGCTCATAACAACGGTCTCAACGCCCTCTGCAATGAAAGCATCCTGGATGGCCAGAGAATTGATAACGGTTGCAAGCATACCCATCTGGTCAGCACGGACACGGTCCATGTCGAAGCCCTGGCGGCCTCTCCAGATATTGCCCGCACCTACGACAACGGCGATCTCGGCGCCCTCGTCGAGGCAACGGCGAACAACTGTGCCTATCTCGCGGATATAATCGTAATCGATGATAGAGCTCTCAGCGCTGAGAGCCTCTCCGGAAAGCTTTAAGAGAACGCGCTTGTATGCAATACTCATAATCAATGATCCTTTTCATAAAATTTGTCATCATTTAACAGACATAGTTATACCTAATACATTTTACCCTAAAATATACGATTTGTAAATACTTTTTTTAATTTTGGAGCATTTCGTCATTATTGACATTAAAACTGTTTGACTGTAAGGCAAAAAAATGGTATAATCAGCTGTAAAAAGAAAACGGGAGGCGCCTGTGAAGGAAAAGATAAAAAAATATGTGTCTGTTTTCATAGTCTTAGCCGTGCTTGTGCTGCCTCTTTTCATGTATCATTCTCTTTTGAGAAAAAGAGCGGGAGAGGCCCTTGCCTATTCCCACGATCTGCTTTGGGCGGCGGTCTTATTATGCCTTTTGTTCTCGGCTTTGGCTCTTATATGTTTTCTGAGGCTTTTTTCTCTCGGAGAAGAGAGCGAGGAGGAAGCTGAGGAAATATGGGATAATGCATACGAGGAGGAGAGCTCTTTTGAAAAGCCGGAGGAAAACAGTCTTGCTATGGAGGAATATCCCGAGCTTTTCAGAAAAAGCAAAGAGGCTTTCCTTTCGGAAAAGGAGCCGCACAGTCCCCTTGAGAATATCCTCCGCACCCTGGAAATGCAAAAGAGCACTGATGAGGAGCCGCAGGAGAGTGACGGTGCTTCGGTACGTGAGACAGACGAGGAAGTAATAAGCTTTCTAAGCTCCGGTGATAAGGGTGACGCACAAAGAAACGATATTTATGATAATATTCCCGATAGTCTTCCCGAGGGGTACGAGCCGTATACCCTGTACGGGGATGAGGAAGATGAGAACGAAGAAGAGGATGTCACAGCTGTGGAAGAAGCTGTGGAGGAAAGAAAGAGAAAAGCCCCCTTTCTCGCGGCCCTTGCGCTTACTTTTGCCGTTGCACTTTCATACGGCTCAGCCTTTGCACTTTCATATTGCTATACCGCTCCCGAAAAGGACGGTATAAGGGTGGGAAGGATGTTTTTTGAAAAGGAATACCTATGGACCGATGCCAAAAGCTATACGGTTGATTCCACGGTCTTCGGAAAGCTGAGAATATGCGTTGAGATGAAGGACGGCTGTAAAAGGAATATCATCCCCGCAGGTCTCATAGCCACCGAAGAGGGAGAAGGGGAGTTTGCAAGCATATACGCCTATGCGGCTTATGCGGATGAAAAGCTCTCGGAGGCAGGTGCAAAAAAGATGGTGAAGGACAAAAAAGCCCTTGAAAGAGATTTTTCCCAAAAAGAGGACGGCTCCTATGAGTACGTCAAAAAAATCATAAAGGAATAAAGGAAAGCGAAAATGACAGACAGAGAGAGATTTATCGAAATTTATAATAGATACATTAAAAGAGATGGCTCAAAGGAGCTTTTGGATTATCTCACAGGCCCCCAGAGCGATTTTTTCTCGGCCCCCGCAAGCACCCGTTATCATAACAGCTGCCGAGGAGGGCTTTGCAACCACAGCCTGAACGTTTACGATTGCCTTTGCGACATCCTCTCGCGCCCTAAAATGCGCGAGCAGTACGGATGCGCACCCTCTGACGAGACTGTTGCCATAGTCTCCCTGCTCCACGATATCTGCAAGGTGAATTTCTATAACGAGACCACCAGAAACGTGAAGGATGAAAACGGCGTGTGGCAGAAGGTGCCCTATTTTGAGATAGACGATAAGCTTCCTTACGGCCACGGAGAAAAATCCGTTTATATAATCACAGGCTTTATGCGCCTCACCCGTGAGGAGGCGTTTGCCATCAGATATCACATGGGCTTCTCAACGGCAGGCGAAGCACGGGATGTTTCCGCCGCATTCGCTATGTTCCCCCTCTGCTACGCTCTCTCCAGCGCAGATATGGAAGCTACCTATTACGTGGAGCAGTGAGAAGAGAAACGGTCGCTTTTTTGAAAAAAAGCTCGGCAAAAAACTTTACATAAGGGTTTAGCTGAGAATTACAAGGCAAAAGGCATCGCCAAAGCAGATTTCTGCTTTGGCTTGGGCACCGCAGGTGCCGTAACCGGAAAAGAGTAAAGAGCGTAAAAATGAACGAGTTCATTTTTACGCTCTTTACTCTTTTCCGGGCCTTTTTGCCTTTTTTCTATCGTTGTCTTCTTAAAGTTCCTTTGGTTCTTTCCTTTCAAGGAAAGAACGATAAAAACCGTGTCCGCTCTGTCAACGCCTCGTGCGTATCTTTCAAAATACGTCAAAGAGACGGAGTCTTTGGATGATTTAATATAAATGGGATTTTTGGAGAGAGTTTTTTGTCGCTTTGCATATTGACAAAAAAAGAGAGATTTCATATAATTGAATATAATTCGTATTGTAAGTATTTATATTTGGAGATATATATGGAAACAAGAAACGTTAAAGTTGTAAAATTCGGCGGCTCGTCCCTTGCTGATGCAAAGCAGCTCTTAAAGGCAAAGGCTATAATCGAGGCAGAGAGCGAAAGATGCTATGTGGTTCCCTCTGCTCCCGGCAAGCGCTTTGAAGGTGATATCAAGGTAACGGATATGCTTTACGAGTGCTATAGGCTCGCCTCCGAGGGAGAGGATTTCTCCCGTGAGTTCGACCTTATAACAGAGAGATACAACGGTATAATCGGGGATCTCGGTCTTGATCTTGACCTTTCTCCCGATTTTGAAAAGATCAAGGGCGCGTTTCTTTATCATGCAGGAAGCGACTATGCCGCATCCCGCGGTGAATACCTTAACGGTAAGATCATGGCAAAGCTTCTCGACTATGATTTTATCGATGCGGCAAAGGTTATAAAGTTCTACGATAACGGAACCTTTGATGCGGAGAAGACCAATATCATCCTCTCCGACCGTCTTTCCCGTCACGAGAGGGCGGTGGTTCCCGGCTTTTACGGCTCCATGCCCAACGGAACCATAAAGACCTTTGCAAGAGGGGGAAGCGATGTGACAGGCTCTATCGTTGCCCGCGCAGTAGGCGCATCCCTTTATGAAAACTGGACCGATGTTTCCGGCTTCCTTATGGCAGACCCCAGACTTGTGAAGGACCCTTGCAGCATAGATACCATCACATATCAGGAGCTTCGCGAGCTTTCATATATGGGAGCAGGCGTTCTTCACGAGGATTCCATTTTCCCCGTGAGATTTGCAGGTATTCCCATCAATATCAAGAACACAAACGATCCCTCAGCACCCGGAACGATGATCGTTCCCAAGGCCGAGAGCTTCGATTCCGAGCGCGTCATCACCGGTATCGCAGGTAAAAAGGGCTTCTCCTCTCTGCGTATCGAGAAGGATAAAATGAACGCTGAGATCGGCTTCGGCAGAAAGGTTCTTGAGGCTATCGAGGAGGAGGGCATCACCTTTGAGCACCTTCCCTCCGGTATTGATACCATGAGTATCGTTGTTTCCTCCGATCTTACAAAGAAGCAGAGGAAAAAGATAATCAACAATATCAGCGCCGCCTGTGAGCCTGATTATATCGCATTTGAGGACGGTCTTGCTCTCCTTGCGGTGGTGGGCCGCGGAATGGTCAGTGCAAAGGGTACTGCGGCGAGGGTCTTCAAGGCTATCGCCGAGGCTGATATCAATATCAGAATGATCGACCAGGGCTCAAGCGAGATATCCATCATCATCGGCGTTGATGAAAAGGATCTCACAAAGGCACTCAATGCAATCTATAAGGAATTTGTAAAATAAAAAAGAGGGACGGCGTTGCCGTCCCTTCAGCTTGTCGATATTTTATCGACAAGCTGAAGAGGACTGTCGAGAAGGATGCAGATTTCGTTTTTCGGGGCTCGTCGGCGTACAAAGGTACGACAGAGACCCGAAAGACGAAAAGCTTGAGCCCCCTGTTTTTTCAGGGGGCTCTTTCGTTTTTTGTGAATTATAATATCCGTCTGCTTAATCGGCAGAGTTTATCTTTTTGCCACGCTTTGCTCTGACTTTTCTGCGCTCTGCGCCTTTTTCGACAGTCTGGAAGGACGGCGTTGCCGTCCCTTGAAATTTATCAAACCAGCCTTGCGGAAAGCTTCTTTCCGCCGAGAATGTGGAAATGGAGATGGAGAACGGTCTGATCCGCGTCGGGGCCGCAGTTGGAAATTATGCGGTATCCCCCCTCAAGACCTGCGTCAGCGGCGATCTTGGGGATTGCCTCAAATATTTTGGCAACGTAGATGCTGTTGGTTTCGTCCACCTTGTTTGCACAGCAGATATGCTCCTTGGGGATGACCAGAATATGAACGGGTGCCATAGGGTTTATATCCTTGAAGGCATAAACGTGTTCATCCTCATAAACCTTGGTTGAAGGGATCTCTCCCTTTATGATCTTACAAAAAATGCAGTCCATAGCTTTTTAACCTTTCATTTTTCAGTATGAAAACAGTATACCACCGAAAAGGAAAAAAATCAAGATGTACAGAATTTTTGATATACATACCCATACCTATCCCGAGGCAATAAGCGAGAAAGCGGTACAAGCTCTGGGAGATTTCTATAATTTCGTACCCGAGGGCGACGGAACCTATACGGGACTCAGCCGCGGAGCAAAGGCTGCGGGAGTTGAGGGCTTTCTTCTTTTCTCCGTCGCCACAAATGCCCACCAGGTGCCTAAGGTGAACGACAGCATTGCCTCCCTTGCAAAAAGATCAAGAGAGGAAGGGTTCAAGACCGTTGGCTTTGCGGGAATGCATCAGGATTTTCCCGAAATGGAAAGAGAAATGGAAAGGTGTATGGAAATGGGGCTTTGCGGCGTCAAGATCCATCCCGATATCCAGGGTGTTGATATAGACGACGAGAGGATGCTTCGCCTTTACGACATTGCGGAGGGCAGGATACCCGTTTATTTCCATATCGGAGATAACCGACCCCAGTATCGCTTCTCAGAGGCAAAAAAGCTTTGCCGTATTCTTGATATGTTCCCCCGGCTTGAGGTGGTGGCGGCACACCTGGGCGGATATGAAAACTGGGAGGACGCGAAAAAATATCTTGCAGGCCATGAAAGGGTATGGTACGATACGTCAAGCGCCCTCTGGGCGATGACACCTGAATTTGCCGGTGAAATGATCGGTATTCTGGGAAGCGAAAGAGTTATGTTCGGAACGGATTTTCCGGTGAAAAAGCTTGACGGCGAGCTTGCAAGATTCTTGGCAATAGACCTGACAGAGCGGGAAAGAGAGGATATACTCTATAATAACGCCGCAAGGTTTTTGAAATTGGAGAATTAAATTACGCACAAATGAACGGATAAAGATATACGTTACCGTAGGGGCGGGTCTCCCCTCACGAGTGTCTGCACATGAACCAAAACAAGATTTGATGCACAAACGAACGTAAACGCCACACATACCGTAGGGGAGGGGTCTCCCCTACCGCCTATCTGCACATGAACTAAAATAAGATTTGATGCACAAACGAACGTAAACGCTACACATACCGTAGGGGAGGGGTCCTCCCTCCCGCCTATCTGCACACGAACCAAAACAAGATTTGATGCACAAACGAGCGTAAACGCTACACATACCGTAGGGGAGGGGTCTCCCCTCCCGCCTATCTGCACACGAACCAAAACAAGATTTGATGCACAAACGAACGTAAACGCCACACATGCCGTAGGGGAGGGGTCCCCCCTCCCGCCTATCTGCACATGAACCAAAATAAGATTTGATGCACAAACGAGCGTAAACGCCACACATACCGTAGGGGCGGGGTCTCCCCTCCCGTGAACAGAAACCACATTTTGCGCGTACGTTTCGTCTGTAACGGGAGGGAATCCCCCTCCCCTACGGCGTTTCAATACCGCCTGTACGCAGATGCTGGTTAAAGATAAATAAATGTGAAAGGAGCCGCAATGAAACGCTTTACACGAGAAGACAGCCTTTGGATAAAGCTGCAAAAGGAAACACGACCCATCTTCCTGTACGGAACGGGAAACGGTGCGGATAAGATACTTGACGTCTGCGAGCATTTTTCTATCCCTGTTGAGGGCGTTTTTGCAAGCAACGGCTTCGTGAGAAATCGCTCCTTTCGCTCAATGCCCGTCCTGAGCCTTTCTGACGTAGAGGAAAGATACGGAGATGATTTCGTGGTGCTCCTTGCCTTCGGAACGACGCTTCCTTCGGTGGCGGAGAATATAAACAGGGTGGCAGAGCGGCATACCTTGTATATTCCCGAGGTGCCCCTGTACGGAAAGGAGCTTTTCACATACGAGTATTATCTTGAAAATCTCGAAAAGATAGAGAGAGCCTATGCCCTCCTTGCAGATGACAGATCCAAGGCGGTCTTTCAGGATATGATAGCCTTTCGCTTGACGGGTGAGGGTAAGTATTTGGCAAATGTAGAAAATATTGAGGATTCCTACAGAAATATTTTTGAAAAGGGCAGATACCCTCGTATCATTGACTTTGGAGCATATAAGGGTGACAGCACGCAGATGATGGCACGCATCTTAGAACCTAAAGAAATAGTGGCTGTGGAGCCTGATCCCAAAACCTTCCAAAAACTTTCGGCTTATGCCGAAAATGAAACCGGATGCAGGGTCATCCCGGTAAATGCCGCTGTCGGAGGAGAGTGCGGAGAGGTGGAATTCTCACTTTCCGCAAGCCGTGCAAGCGCGAAGGAGGGGCTTTCAAAAAGTGCAAGGACAGGAATCGTCAAAAGGATCACGGTGGATAGCCTTTGCCTTTCTTTGGGGGCGGATCTTTTGAAATTCGACGTGGAGGGCGACGAGAGCGAGGCGCTGGACGGAGCCTTGCAGACGATAGAAAGGTATTCCCCAAGCCTTGCCCTTTCGGTGTACCACAGAACGGGAGATATATTTGAGCTGTGCCTGCGTGTACATTCTCTGTTGCCCGGGGCAAGGCTGTATATGAGGAGAGTGCCCTGTATTCCTGCCTGGGATATAACTCTCTTTGCAAAAGAAAGTGAATAAAATCTTCAAAAAAATATTGCAATGAATTGATAATTGTGTTATCATAGTGGGGTAACTGATAAACAAGCCGCAGGGTAAGGTCATACCAGCCGGGAGGGTAGCGGCCTCCTGTACCTGAAACCCGCTATAGCAGGGGTGGTATCCCGATTTGAGGTTTGGCTTTGTACGGTCTGTGCCGTATTTTTCTGTGTTGAAGGACGGGTCCCAGCGCAATCAGCGGCTGTGAACCATGTCAGGTGGGGAACCAAGCAGCATTAAGCGGTTTAGCTGATGTGCCGCAGGGTCGCCT
>SVQJ01000019.1:2180-16617 GCA_015065395.1 Oscillospiraceae bacterium | reverse complement strand
CTTTAAGAGAAAAGATAAGAAAAGCGTAAAAGAGATCCAGGAATGATCACAAAAAATATTAAAAGGATGAAGCTCTTATGTTCAAATTA
The DNA here is from genome assembly GCA_015065395.1 of Oscillospiraceae bacterium. Lineage (GTDB taxonomy): Bacteria > Bacillota > Clostridia > Oscillospirales > CAG-272 > Avispirillum. Next base: position 16,528 of record SVQJ01000019.1, on the reverse strand, counting down.
AGTGTTGTTGTTCCCGTATATAAGGTAGAGGATTATCTTGAAAAATGCCTTGATTCCGTTTATCCCCAGCTCACGGATGAGTGCGAGGTGGTCCTCGTTGATGACGGCTCCCCCGATAACTGCGGAGCTATTTGTGATGCCTACCGCGAAAAGCACCCCGAAAGAACCACTGTTGTTCACCAGGAGAACAAGGGCATCGGCGGAGCAAGAAATGCAGGAGTTAACGCGGCAAAGGGCGAATTTCTGTTTTTCATTGACAGCGACGATACCGTTAACCCCGGTGCGATCCGCACAGTTCTTGATGCGGTTGATAAATACAATGCGGATATCACCGTTTTCCCGCTGAACGTTGTGGATAAGGATGGCAAGCTTTGCGAGATAATGGCAGATGATTTTGAATGCGGCAAGGTCTTTGATCCCAGAAACATCGATAAGTGCATTGTGGGTACCCCCGCCATCTGGAACAAGGTGGTCCGCTCCTCTCTTTTCACAAAAACAGGCATTTCCTTCCCTCCCCGCGTGTGGTATGAGGATATCCGTACTACCCCGAAGCTTATCGCATCAGCCGAAAGCATAGTTTATATGGATACTCCCCTCCATAATTACCTGCGCCGCGACGGAAGCATTATGAATAACGCCACCCTCCACCGTAATACGGAGATCATCGATGCCCTGGACGACCTTATCTCCTGGTTCAAGGAAAAGGAGCTTTATGAAACCTACCGCGAGGCTCTGGATTATCTTATAATCGACCACGTTTATGTTTCCACCCTCGTGCGTATAATCAAAAGCGCAGGAACCAAGCACCCCCTGATGAAAACATTTGCAGACTATGCAAAGAAAAACTGCAATTCCTTTAATACCGGTAAAAACCGCTTCATCAGCGAGGTCATGCCTAAAAACCGCCGCATCGTCTATAAGCTCCTGAGAAAAAAGATGTACTTTGCCGTAAATCTTATCTTCAAGATCAAAAAGTAAAATCAAAAAACGACTGATAAGGGCTCAGCTCTTGTCAGTCGTTTTTTGAGTAGAAACGGTCGCTTTTTTGAAAAAAAGCTTGGCAAAAAACTTTATAAAATGGGTTTTACTAAGGCTTGCAAGGCAAAAGGCGTCGACAAAGCTCAGATTTCACAAAGACCATTTTAAGAAAACATTGGTTGAATTCTCTTGCCAAACAGAAAAAATGGGTATATAATGATAACATTCAATAAAAAGTCTTATAAAGCCATCAGAAAAGAAAAACTATGCTGAAAAAATTTTTATCTTATTACAAGCCCCACAGGCTGATATTCACCCTGGATATGCTGGCATCATTTACCGTTTCAATGGTGGGAATATTCTACCCCATCGTCACGCGCAGTATGGTAAATGAATTCACCAGCGACGGCCGGGATCACAAGATCATTATCGGCGGCGGAATACTGCTTCTTGCCCTATACATCATCCGAATGCTCCTGAATTACTTTATCCAGTACGAAGGACACGTTATGGGTGTTAAAATGCAGGCGCAGATGAGGCGGGAAATGTTTGACCATCTGCAAAAGCTTCCCTACAGCTATTACGACAACAACGAAACCGGTAAAATAATGACCCGAATGACAAACGACCTTTTCGAGGTAAGCGAGCTTGCCCATCACGGACCCGAAAACGTTATCATTACCTCGATAACCGTTGTTGCATCCTTCGTTTACCTGGCAACGGTAAACTGGCTGCTCACCCTCATTATTTTCCTGTGCGTTCCCTTCCTTTTTGTTATCGCTCTCCTTCTGAGAACGAAAATGAGAAACGCATTCAAGCGCAGCCGTGAAGCTACCGCCGAGATCAACGCCGCCTTGGAGAGCAGCATTTCAGGCATTCGTGTTACAAAAGCCTTTTGCAATTCGGAAACGGAAAAGAAAAAGTTTGAGATCGGCAATATTGACTTCGTGGAATCAAGAAGAGACGCATACCGCTCCATGGGACAGTTCCACTCCTCCACATCATTTATCACCAACGTTTTCAACGCGGTGGTGCTGGTGGCAGGCGGATTCTTCCTTTTTGCGGACAAGATCGCCATTGCAGACTACTCCGCATTTATAGTTTCCGTCAACCTTTTCCTCACCCCCATGACCACCCTCATCGGCTTTATGGAGCAGTATCAGAACGGCGTTACGGGATTCAGCCGATTCCTTGAAATAATGGCCGAAGAGCCCGAGCGAGATACGGAAGGAGCCCACGATGTAACGGACGTTCAGGGGCATATACGTTTTTCGGGAGTGACCTGCGATTACGGAACCGGCAGGGAGGTTCTCAAAGGGATCGATCTTGATATAGAAAAGGGCAAGACCTTTGCCCTGGTCGGCCCCTCCGGCGGCGGAAAAACCACGATCTGCCATCTTATCCCCCGTTTCTACCATCAGTCCTCGGGAGATATATTCATAGACGGCATCAATACAAAAAGCATGACCTTAAATTCTCTGCGTAACAGTATAGGAATCGTTCAGCAGGATGTTTTCCTGTTTAACGCAAGCATCAGAGAAAACATCCTGTACGGCCGCCCCGATGCTACGGAAGAGGAAATGATAGAAGCGGCAAAGAGAGCGAATATCCATGATTATATCATGAACATGGAAAAAGGCTATGACACAGAGATCGGTGAAAGAGGAGTGCGCCTTTCAGGCGGACAAAAGCAAAGGCTCAGCATAGCAAGAGTTTTTTTGAAAAATCCCCCCATCCTTATTCTTGACGAAGCAACAAGTGCACTTGATAACACGACAGAGATCCTTATCCAGGAAGCACTTGACGAGCTTTGCAAGGGACGCACCACCATAGTGGTCGCCCACAGGCTCTCAACCATTAAAAACGCCGATGAGATCGCAGTTGTTTCTGACGGCTGCATAACAGAAAGAGGAACTCACGATCAACTCATTGCCCTCGGCGGCGCATACGAAAAGCTTTATTCCCAGCAGTTCAGAGGCCTTGTGAAATAAAGCCGAAAATCCAAAAAAGCTTAGCCGGGGCCACTCAGCAGGTGATTCCCGTTAAACAAAAATAACAGAGCGTCCAAAATGATCTCGTTCATTTTGGACGCTCTGTTATTTTCAGCTTAAAGCGCCTTGGGCTTTGCTTTGCAAGGCTCACCCTTTCAGGGAGCATATTACCACCGTATAATCAAGGGAATAGGTGTTTCTCGCAAAGAGGATAAGGTCACCTCCCGCATTTTGAAGACTTTTCGTTGAAACATCCTTCGTTTTTTTAACGCGGGTAACGGTATAGGTGTATCTCTCTCCGGACGTATCGGTAACGAGCACCTTATCGCCCCCCGTTATGATCTTCATAAAATCAAACTGCCCATTATTGTCGCTGCCTCCGATAATAAGGCTTGCATCATACACGCTTCCCGTATAACGGCAGGGATATTTATCAACGAGAGATTTATCCCATTTACCGTAAATTGGCAGGCAAGCTTTATAGGCAGGGATCTCAATAACGCCTGCAAAATCCGCCCCGCCAAGCTCAATGCTTGCCATAGAAGTATCAGCACGCCCATCGGGAAAGCTGTCCTGTATCGGCGGCATCAGCGAGTAAAGCTCTTTCGCCAACCTTTTTGCTTCCCTTGCATTCTTATCCTGCAGAGAATGGAAAACAAGGACCCAAAGCACCGCAGCTATCAAAAGGAAGGCACCGATGCCCCAAAGCAAAGCACTGAGCTTTGCGCCCCGAATATTATTTTTGCTCATTATTATGACCGTTCCTTTTTCCCTCTTGCCGCGGCAAATATCATAACGGCACCCCCTGAAAAGGCAAGACCAAGTGCATAGGGCCAGACAACGAAGGTATCCCCCGTCTGAGGCGCATCCTCTCCGTTGGATGCAACGGCATTTGTGATAATATATGTATTTTGGTTTTCAACCACGGTCATCGTATAATCAATGGGAATATCCCGTTCAACAGCCTGCCACACGGAGCCATCATCCTCAGCGCTCCAGGTATAGCTCCAATTATTTTTTTCAGAAAGCTTTACCGACTCAAAAAGTTCTCCGTCCTTCAGTATATCCACCGTAACAAATTCGGGACGCTTGCTTGTATATCCGCTGTCCTTCCACTGCTTGACCACCTTATGCTCAGTCTTGCCCGCAGCAGGGATATATTCCTCGCATTTCGGAAATGCGCTCACATCGTATATATGACCGCTTTCATCAGGATAGGGGACCGCGGTTACGAAGCTCTCAAAAACTGCTATCCCCTCATCTCCCAAAGCTCTGACAGAAAGGGTCAAATACATTCCGGGTACTAACCCCGAAAAAGCAACCCTTCCCTCCTCATCGGTAACAGCCGAAAAATGGGGCTCGATCTTGTCGGCAACAGCATAAGCCGCAAGGGTGGATGCTATCCTCCTCCACTCGGTCTGGGTAGTGATACCGTAAATATTCACGGGATACTCGCTGAAATCGTCGCAAAGAGCATAGGTGCCGTCATCAAAAACATCGGCGATCCTATATGCTTTTATTTCCAGACCGCCGTACAGCTTCTCCCCCTGCTTATATTGCAAGGAAAGAGAGGACAGCCGCTCTGTGTCGATAGGCTCTGCTGCAAAAGCCGCAAAGGTGCCCGCAATGATAAAAACAGCAGAAAAAACAATGGATAAAAGTGCAAATACAGCTTTTCTCATTACAGATCATCTCCTAAATCATCTTTTTTAACAGGCTTTAACAGTACGATCATCATAAGTGTGAACAATATGGGAAGAGCAACTATCGGGGTCACGATAAGAGAATCTATCTGGTGAGCATCAGACGTGACGTAAACCGTCCTTTGCTGAACAGTCTCCGTTCTCACACCTCTGACAAGGAGCCTGTGAGTATTTATTCCGTAAGGCGTACAAGTGAGAAGCGTACAATAGTCCATACCCGCCTCCACCAAAAGATCCGAGGTATCATCCGGATCAACGGTCTTTATCTGATCCACCTGATAGGTGAGCACCCGATCGAGCACCGTGATAACGAAGACATCTCCAAGCTCCAGGTGATCAAGATTGGTGAACAAGGTCGCCGTAGGAAGACCTCTGTGAGCAGAAAGCACCGCGTGCGTGCCTTCTCCTCCCACGGGCAAGCTGCTTCCCTGCAAATGACCGACGGCAACACTTAAAACATTATCCTCAGTCGTGTGATATACGGGAAGCTCAAGACCTATGGCATCTATGGTAATATAACCCATCATGCCCGTTGAGCTTATGTCCAGAAGCTCTGAATATCCGCTGACTCTTTTATACTCCAGCAAGGGAAAGCTCAGGGAATTCAGTTGGGAATTATACTCATCCGCACTCTCAAATATCCTTGTATAATCCTCTTTCGGGATGCTTTCAAGCATTTTTTCATAGTCAACTATAGCCTTGGACTGGGTGCGCTGATTCCAATAATTACTGATAGCGGGATATAACATCACGGAGAGACCTATGAAAAATATTGCAAGCAATATGAATGTTGACCATTTGCGCTTTTTCTTCATAGCCCTCTCCCTAATGTTATTTTTTCGGGAATGGGGCAAAGCCCCATTCCCGATAAGCGGTTAAAAATCAATTATTCCTCAACCTGAGACATTCTCTTCTTAACAAAGAGAAGAACGCCGGTTGCCAGAACTGCCACACCGCCGAATGCGATGAAGAGCGTTGTTCCCAGGCCGCCTGTTTCAGGAAGCATGGAGCCTGTCTTGTTTACAACGTGAACTCCGGAGCCGGAGGAATAGATATCATTATTAAAGATGGAATCAAGATTTCCGTCGGAGATGATGAATCTGTGACGGGATGTAAGCTTGTTATATCCGTCGGGAGCATCTGTCTCCTCAAGGTAATATGTACCGTTATCAAAGCCGACGATCCTTACCATACCGTCCTTAACGTCGATCTCAACGCCTGTCTCATCTGCTCTTGCGCGGCGGTATGTAACACCGTCATCCATGAGAACTACCGCAACCTCGTTGCCGTCGGTATACGCATCATAGATTCTGAACTTTGCGCCGTCAAGAAGAGTGTTCTGAGAATCAGTCTTTACGATATCAAAGCCAAAGGTATAGGTCTTTGTGATATCATGAGTTGTTACGTGATCCTCACCGTACTGAAGCCATGCTTCGTTGGGGTTGCCGTTGCCGGCAATGACAGCATTACGGTTGAGCATTGCCTGATAGTAAACGATAAGCTTATCATTTGTTTCAAGCTTATCACAGAAGTCCTTGGAGAAGCGGACCTCTAAAGTACAGCCGTCTGTTACGTCATCATCAGCAGCATCGGTAATGCCGGGAGCAGTCCATACGGTATAATCAACACCTGCAGCTGCCTCGGAAGAGGTATTGCCGGAGCCGGGAATGATATGCTCAACCTTTGTTACCTTATCAAAGGTAAGACCGCTGGACATAAGATCGTGGAGAACGTAGTTCTCTGCACCTGCGTGTACGTTAATGGTAACACGGAAATAAACGGTCTGGCCGATATCGGCAGTATTCTGGTCTGCCCACTGTTCGGTGGAATCCTCCTGAACCTGCTTATCAATGCTGGGAGTGCCATTCTTTGCATTGATGGAAGCATCAGGGTTTGTGGTAGTAAGGCCGCAGAGAGCACCAACGGTAGAATCTACAAGATAGTATCCCAGATCAAGGTTTGAGAACTTACCGGAGGTAACACCTGTTTCTCCATTGGTCGTAATAACGAACTCACCGTCATTTTCGGAGGACTGAACGGGAGCGATACCGTTATCCTTTGCATAAGCAAGGGCAAGCTTTGCAAAAGCGGCGATGTTATCGTCATCATCACCGTTTACCCAGGTAACGTAACCTGCATTGTCGATGGCTACATACTTCAATGCATCTTCAGTAGCAAAGAAAGCAGTCCATGCGCTGTTGACCTTGTAAGAATATGCTCCGGAAGCAAGATTGTAGCTTTCCAGGTCAAGGAGCAGATAGATGTCATAAGCGGCATCCTCTCCAACACCGTTGATGGTGATGGATCCCTTTTCTTCTGCTGCAAATGCGGGAAGTGCGAGAGCCGCAAGCATCATAACTGCGAGAAGAATAGTGAAGAGTTTTTTCATGGTTTTTTTCCTTTCTTTTATTTAATTTTTTTGATTTTTATTTTGGGATGAATAGGCAGTGCATGATCTGTCCACAACAAGGAGGTTCTACCTGCGCCTCCTTTCTCTCTTGCACCTCAATATACATCCAGATACAAGCGAAATAAGCATTAGGCCCATTCCGCTGAGTATCCACGGTACGGTACCGTAGCCGCCGGTGGCAGGCAATTCGTAGCCGTGCCCCCATCGGTAAGTGTTTGTTACGGTTACCTTATAGGTGGGAATACCGTCCCCTGCCACCGTTTCCACAGGACCGTAGGAAGGGAGCCAATCCTCGGTTTCCCAGCTTTCCTCCACGGTATAAGCTATAACGTTGCCGTCGCTGTCGGTATAGGGCAATCCGAGGAAGGTATCCGTCCAAGAGTTTTTAAGGCTCAGCGTTACCGTTCTGCCCGAATCCTTTCCGTTGGCAAAAAGCTTTACCGTTACCTGCGCTCTTTCGTAATCCACACCGGTAGCCATGCCGGTATCCCAGTGCTTTGTTACCGTGAGCGAGGTCTCCTCCTCGAGAGGTGTATTTGTGATCTTATATGTAGCATCTCCCACCTCCTGAACGGTAGTCTCCGTCACCTTGGTCAAGGGGACGAAATTCAGTGCGGAGGATGCAGTGGTGGTTGCCTGTGCTCTTCCGTTTGATCCGATGGACGCGATATAATAATTCCTGCTGCTTCTCGACACATACAGCCTAATACCGTTGCCCGTATCTACGGGAACCATATTCTGATACGTGGAGGATGAAGCGGTTGCATAAAAATATCTGCCGCTTGAGCTGGAGGAATAAACGAAGGTGAGGATCTGGCCTGCACCGTTCACGAATCTCACATTTGCACCGCTGACGGTTGCAGTCCACAAGGCAAGGGGAGAATTCTCTGCGGTTTCCTTATCCACCCACTTAAGTCCTGTGCCTGAAGCACTCTGAGTGGAAAGATATCCGCCGGCAGTTCCCAGAATGTAAACTCCTCCGTTTTTGAAGGTATACGCCTCTGCCCACGTAGTTTTCTCGATGATTATTTTATCAAGCTTCTCAATAGTGGGAGAATAACCCTTTTTATATGCCTCCTCAACGCCGTACACCACCGGGGTAACGCCGTCTCTCTCGTATTTGGGAAGATTTGTCCATGTATATGACCAATCATTTTCCTCACTGAGAGCGATCTCTCTGATGCGTCTCACCGTTCCGTCACTTTCGGTGACGGTCAGATAAGCGGTTACCGAATCGTAAGTATGGTCTTCATCATCGTTCCACTCCTTCATAACCTTTACCGTTGTCGTTTCCTTCACCCAATCTTGAGCGTTGGTGACCACGATAAACGCCTGCTGAGTTTCCTCATCTATTCTGAAGCCGTGAACGGTGAATCCGTTTGTTGTTTCTATAACGTTTCCGTTTTCATCCGTTTCGCTGATTATCTCAACGCTGTAGGATGCGATACCCGTTTTATCCAGAGACAGACAGATTATTCCGTATACACAGCTGTACTCTGCCTCATCGGGAGGCTTTGTTTCTCTCAGATAATAGGTCTTGCCCGCGGAGAAGCCCCACATATTTGCCACACCGTTTTCAACGGTGAATACATTGGTTGACTGATCTCCCCTGTCGTGTGCTTCCTCGCTTTCCCAAAGGGTTGCGGGAAGAGTGCACTCCTTATCGGTAAACACTGAGAACTGAGCACCGTTGAGAACGTGCTGGGTAAGAACATCCTCCTTCTGGATGGAAAGACTGAATCTGGGAGCAAGGTTGAAATAAAGCGCACAGTTGGACTGAGAGCTTCCTCGCTCAAGATAATATATGGTAAGAACGTGGTCACCCTCCGCAATACCGCTGAGGGTCGCGGTCTGAGTGCCGTTTACGGTGACGATCCCTGTGGAGAAATTAACATCTCCGCTTTCGATGCCGTGGATACCGCCAAGGTCAAGTACGAGCTGACCGTCCACGAACACCCAAACGTCGTCATCTCCGGAGAACTTGAAATGCATCTCCTTTCCAAAGATATCGCGGTTTGTGTAATTGCCTGAGCTATCACGGGTGCCGGGCACATCCGGCAGATAGAAATTCATATCAATGCTCATACCGAACATATAATTGACGGCAACATTATTCTGGGAGCTGCCCGACGTATTATATTTCGCATCATACTGGCAATGATTAACCCCCGCATATTCACCATTTATTCCATCGTAGGTGTAGGTAACTATGCTTTTACCGTTTGTATTTGCATAGGGGGAGTTGAAGGGAAGGAAGTCTGAATATTTACCCGTGGTTGAATTTCCCGAGTCGGAGGTGCGTTCAAGATAATCGTAAACATAGAAGCGGCCTTCACTTTGATTATAGGACGCCGCATTATAGCTTGAATCGTAGAAGTAGTATCCGTAATGCTCGTCCGAGGGATCGGTCATAAGCTGGAACAGATGATCTCCGCTTCCAAGATAGTATTTTCCGATAATGCCCTCTCCGGTCTCGGGATCAAAGGAGTTTTCCGTTGAGAAAAGGATCTCTCCCAGCTCCTCGTTATATATTCCGGAGTACACACCGCCGTTTGTGTTCTTATCGTTATGCCCTGAGGGATAAGAGATATCGGAGCTTGAATCCCAGTCTCGGAAAATGAAATCTATCGATTCCTCTCCCTTATAAGGAACGGTGCCGCTTTCTATAAAGCTCCAGCTCTCCGAATGGGAGGATGCATTGACGCTCACGCTTGCCTTAGAGGACTGAACGTTGAAAAGCGGACCGTAATCAAAAAGTCTCGTTGTGATAAAATCATCGGTGCTCACCGTATCGGAAGCGTGGGAATTATATACACCGATATCATAAGTCTGTGCCACCCAATCTGCATAAAACACCGTGCTTTCGGTGACTGTTATAACGCTTCCCGGTGCATAATACTTATTATTCTTAACATCGTACCAGCCCTGCAATTTGCAGCTGTACTTTGAAGGACTCTGCCACTCCTCGGGCAGCTTCATGGTCGTGCCTTCCTTGACGCTGTACGACTTGTTCAGCGAATCGGAAAGATTCATAAGTCCTCCCAAGGTACCGTCCAACCACACGGTACAGGTGCCGGGGGCCTTACCGAGCATAAAGACGCTGGCACCGTTCAGGGTTCCCGTATTGGTAAAAGCCCGGTTGTTTTCAAGCACCGCATAAGCATTTTGTCTCGCTCCGCGGAATTTCACTCCGTTATCGGTCTGATAAACTGCACTTTCCCATCTTCCCGTAAGGATAGCACCGTGGTTTGTGGAGCTGTCTGCATAGGGGTGGAGATATTTTCCCGTTGAAACGTTACTGATATAGTACGTCGGACGGTTTTCATAGGTGCCGCAGTATTCAAAGGACCAATATATAAGTGCGGGATCGCTGACGGATGAAGTGATATTTCCGTTCTGATCTATGCTTATCGGCTGTGCATTGGAGTTTCCGTCTATAGCGTAATAATTTCCGTCCGAGCCTCTGGTGTAAAGAACGAAGATATTATCTGCGCCGAGAATACTCTGCGAATACTCTACCGTGACAGCAAGAGGCTCTTCGTCCGCCGCGGCGTTAACCCCTGCATCCATGAATACGATATTGTTTCCCGGAGTGGGCGCACCGTAACCGAGAATAGTGCTGTCCGTATAAGAATAGCTGTTTTCACCCACCCTATCTTCAAGATCTCCCTCGATGACCTTAACGGATACCTCATCCGCCTCGGTTATCACGGCAACGCTGTCAGCACTGCCGTTCTGATTCTTATCAAGAAATACTATATCACCGGGTACGGGACTGTATCCGTCTGCCTCATAATAAAGCCCCTCATCTTCCCATTCCAGGCGCATGGTTTCGGCGCCTGCGCTAATGGGTATTTCAGAAAGACCCGCATATCTTAAGCAAAAGGATGCAAACATTACGGACCAGTCTCCGTAAGGATTTCCGTACCATTCGCCGTATCTGGTATAGCCTCTTCTGACCCCGTCGGAATCAACGGTAAAATTAAGAGTGCTTTCCTCATAACCAAGCTGGCTTTTTGCGATCTCTACTGTTTTTTCAAAGGTGGATAAAGAGGGGGATATGCCCTGCAAGGTCATTTCCCAATCCTCCGCGGTCTCCAGGTCAGCGCTTATATCCGAATAGCAGCTTGCATCGTGAATGTGCTCTGCCACCGTACAAGGGGCATCCTGCGCTGCACATTCTTCGCTGTGGATATGCTCATCCAATCCGCAGAACGCCTCGCCTGCAAGAGTTATACCCACAAGCTTCAGCCACCAGAAAACGCCTATACAAACGAGAAGGGCGAATACAGGCAAAGCATGCATCAGATATCTTTTGAATCTTCTTTGTCTGCTGATATCGCGAAACCTTAAGCTCAATTCTTCGTTTTCTTTGACCATATTCTCCCCCCTTTCGTCTTGATTTATATGTTTTTGATCTCAGTCTATGGTTGATAATTCAGAAAGCGGCCAAACCTTAAGCAAAAGCTTGCCCACGATCTGCTCTCTTTCAACACATCCTATCACCGTGCTTCTGCTGTCGATGGACGTTAGCCTATGGTCACCCATAAGAAAATACTCGTTTTCCGGAACCGTGAACGGGAACTCTATATCGCATTCACCAAGTCCCTTTTCGGAAATATAAGGCTCCGAAAGTTCCTTGCCGTTCACAAAAACCGTTCCGTTTTCATCTATAACGATGCTGTCACCGGGAAGTCCGATAACACGCTTTATAAGTATCTTGTTTGAATAGGAAAAGCCGCAAAGATCTCCCCTGTCAAGCTTTGAGGTTTTCACGAGCACTACTATATCTCCGTTTGAGAGAGTGGGCTCCATGCTCGTTCCCGATATCTGCAAAACGGGAAGGATCAGCGTTGCAATAAGTACCGCCACCGCCGCTACGATGACAAGGGCATACAGAGTGCTTTTCAGTATGCGCCTGTATCTTATCTTGTTTCTTTCTCTTTTAAGCTCTTCGCTGATAAGCCGTGCACTGGGAAGATCATCTCCCTCGTGCAATTCCTGCTCGCAAACAGCATCGGTTTTTTTATCCTGCTTTTCCAGCTTTTCGTCTCTTTTTTTCATATATCAGTTTTCCGAAGGATCATTCATCATTTTATCAAGCATTTTTTTGCGCTTGTACAGCTGTCTCAGCTGCTCGGTAAGCTCCTTGACGCGCCTTTGTGCCATTGCCTCTCTTTTTGCGCATCTTTCCTCTGTTTGTGCAAATATTGCCTGCGCCTCTGCGTTTACCCTCTCCAGCAAAAGCTCATTTTCCTCACTCATCCTCTTTATGCTTTCAACATACTGCATAGCTGCCGCCTGCGCCGCCTCAAAAACTCTGTTCAGCTTCAGGGCCTCCTCTGCAATAGAGCCTGCCTCTGACTGCTTGAGAGATTTATCCGCCAGCTCATTACGGACGTCCGAAAGCTCTCTTTCAAGCTCGTCCGCCCTCTCAGTTTGCTTCAAGAGCAGCTCCAAAAGCTGCTTGCGGCTCAGCTTTTTAAGATCCTTTTCCGTCATTTTCCCCACCTCTCAAATCAAAAAAGTCTTTTCGGCACAGCTAATCTCTCCGATACGGGGAATACTGATACTGACGGGACTTCAGACGCCGCAGCGAGCTTTGACCCAAATAATAATTCACTGTCAGAGAAAGGAATGATATGCCATAACAAATAGCAAATATGTATACAGATTAATTATATACCTGTCATATTAAAATTGCAACGGTTTTAATACAATAACAAGGGATTTTTGCATTTTTTTTGCAGAATTTCTTTTAAAAAACCGTCAAATATTTTCGTTGCTTTTATATCTCGTTGACTTTTTTTCTTCTTTGTGTTAATGTTAAATTACAATATGAAAGGTGATAAAGAATGAGTAGTTTTATCAAGGGCAATGCCCGATTTTCTGTCCTCACCGAGGGCTGTATACGCATAGAATATGCACTTGACCGATGCTTTGCGGATGACCCCACCCTGTTTGCCGTCCGCTCCTCCTTTTGCCAAGCCGAGATCACCGAGGATAAGGATACTCTCACCGTAAAAACCAAAAAGCTCACTCTCAGATATACCGGAAGCGAGCCTTTTTCACGTGATAATCTTTCTGTGGCGGTACACACGTCAGGAAAGGATACTATATGGCATTACGGAGACGAGAGCCGTAACAATTTAGGCTCCACCCTCTCCACTCTTGACGGAGTTAACGGAGAGAGGCCCCTTCCCGACGGCATTCTGTCCCGCGATGGGTTTTACGTCATTGATGACTCGGGAAAGCCCCTTCTTCACGACGGATGGCTGAAGGCGCGTCCCGGCGAGCACAAGACCGATCTCTATTTTTTTGCATACGGAACTGATTATAAAAGTGCCCTGCGGGATTTAAGCTACGTATCGGGCAAAATGGAAATGCCCCGAAAATACTTTATGGGCTCCTGGTACTCCAGATGGTGGCCTTACACCTCAGATGAATTCCTTGCCATCGCCGATGAATATGCACTTCATGATTTCCCACTTGATATCATGGTCATGGATATGGACTGGCACTATCAGGACTGGAGCCACAGGGAGGGACATCCCCGTGCCCTTTTCGGCTACGGCCATGCGGGAGAAAATATCGGCTGGACCGGATATACCTGGAACCGCACTCTCATCCCCGATCCCGAGAAGCTTATAGATTCCCTCCACAAAAAAGGGCTGAAGGTGGTCCTTAACGATCACCCTGCAGACGGTATACGAGACCATGATGAAATGTACTCCGATTTTATCGCTGATCTGAAAAGCAAGGGCTACAAAGAAGAGGTGCCCACCGTTGAGGAAAAGGTCTCAGCCGCAGAACGGGAAAACCTTTCAAGAAATATTGAAAATTACCGTTTCAATGCAGGCAACCGCGACTATATGGAGACGTTTTTCAAAAACGCCCACCGAAGAATTGAAAAGCAGGGCGTGGACTTCTGGTGGCTGGACTGGCAGCAGGACCGTATATATCCCCACGTCCACAATATGCCCGGTTTGCTCCACCTTCCCTGGCTTAACCACCTTTACTACGAAAATTCAAAATCAGGCAACAAAAGAGGAATGTCCTTTTCCCGTTGGGGAGGTATAGGAGACCACAAGCATCCCGCATATTTCTCCGGCGACGCGGCAACAGGCTGGGAGACGCTTGCCTTCGAGATAAAAATGACCGCCACGGCAGGAAATATCGGCTGCTTCTGGTGGAGCCACGATATCGGAGGATTTTTTGATCCTGTCCCCGGCGGTCAGGCTGAATGCTACGTGCGATGGGTACAGT
>SVQJ01000019.1:0-2170 GCA_015065395.1 Oscillospiraceae bacterium | reverse complement strand
CGGGGCCACGAGCGCCGCTCTCAGGCTTCACGTTTGCGGCGATGAAAATATCGACCGCCGTCCCTGGACCTGGGAGGAAAAATATTGCACGGCAATGCGGGAAATGTTCCACCTGCGCTCACGATTGATCCCTTATCTTTACTCCCTTGCATTCGAGAGCTACAGGGATTCCGTTCCCCTTCTGCGCCCCCTCTATATAGAGCATCCCGAAAACGAGGAGGCATATCTGCACCCCCAAACCTATATGCTGGGAGGAAATATGGTTGCATCTCCCGTATGCCGTCCCATGGAGGGAAAAGAGACTGTGATTTCAAACGTATGGCTGCCCGATGGAATATGGTTCGACCTGTTCTCATCCAAGAGATACGAGGGCGGGCATATCAAGGTTGAAAATACCCTTAACACTTTCCCGCTGTTTGTCCGCGCAGGATTCCCCCTCACAACACAGCCGTACCGCGACAGGATGACCTCTGCCCCTTATACAGAGATCAATATCGAGGTCTTCTGCGATGGGAATGCCGTCGGCGAATACTTCCTGTACGAGGATGACGGCGAAAGCGAGGGTTTCAAATTCGGCAAACGCAGAATTACAAATATTACATTTGCCGAAAATGATAAAAAATACACTTTCACGCTTACTCCCTCAGGGGATTATGAGAATTCTCCGAAGAAAAGAGATATCCGATTTGTTCTGAAAAACTGTGATGAAATAAGCAAGGCCTCGCTGCCGCAGGCAGAGATCAGATATGACCGCGAAAAAAGAGAGACCGAGATCCTGCTGAAGGCTGTACCGGCCAACGAAAAAACAGAGCTCACAGCAGAGTAAACAAAAAAAGAGCGGTGAGCTTCTCACTTTCTCACCGCTCTTTTATGCAACCGATAAGATCCGCGACTATCTCTTCGGCAGTACAGGGTGTGACGCAGCCCCTGCTCACCTTTTTGAACAGTTGCTTTGCCACCTCCTCATTCCTTGTTATATCACGAAGATATTTAACCTCACGCGCTTTGCCGCCGTCGGAGATCTTAGTTATACTCATTGAATATATCTCCTCAGCCTTTATACCTTGACTGACAGAAACACGTCTCTCCGATACAAGGCGATACACCAGAATAATATCATTAATACTGTGCTTCAAGGAGACCCGCCTCAATCTCACTGCGCGGCGCTGTCGAAAAATATTCTTCACAGCATAACTCCTTCCATTTACTTCCAATATCTTATTACATAAACTCTGTCGAAGATTAAGAAATAAAGATTTGCCCCAAAAAAGGCAGGCTCTTTCGGCTGAAATCCCCCTGCCTTTAGAAAAAAACGGGAAATTAATTAAACTTTTTCCAAAAATTTTAATCAGAGGTAAATATATGGATACCTGCGAAGCCTTTCTCAATGCATACAGAGACCTGGAGGAGGTGCTGGAAAAAAGATACGGCCAACGCGCCGGGATCGTTCAGCAATATGCCTCCGGAGACGGACACAAATACTATGAAGAGCTCTCCCTTTTCAGAGAGATCAGAAACTTGCTCTCCCACCACGGAAAAATAGCGGGACAAAGCGCAGTGATACCCTCGGAGGCATCGCTCCAAAAGCTTTTGGAAATACTGGAATATGCAAAAAATCCCCCGGTCGCCCTTTCCGTTGCAACACCTATTGAAAGCCTGTACTGCGCAAAAGAGAGCGATACCGTCAGCTCTACCTGCGCCATCATGGAAAACAGAGGCTTTTCTCATTTGCCCATACTCGAAAAAAACGGATCTCTGAAGGGCGTTTTCAGCGTTGGTACTCTTTTCACCTTTACGCTCAAAAATCCCGAAAAAACCACAAAAGACTTAAAGATCTCAGACCTTTGGGAATACACCCCGCATTACAGACATACTACCGAAAAATTTGCATTTACATCCCCAAGCTCTCCTGCCGCAGAATTAAAAAGGCTGTTCCGACATAAAGGCCCCGGAAGCCGCCGCGTGGCATCTGTTTTCGTTACCTCAAACGGCACGGAAAAGGGAAAGGTGCTTGGAATGATAACACCCTGGGATCTTTTGAAGATAGAAAAATAAACGGTTTTGCAAAAACGGTCGCTTTTTTGAAAAAAAGCTTGGCAAAAAACTTTATGAAATGGGTTTTGCTAAAGTTTGCAAGGCAAAAGGCGGCGCCAAAGCAAAACTGCTTTGG
>SVQJ01000018.1:15957-16655 GCA_015065395.1 Oscillospiraceae bacterium | reverse complement strand
CGAGCCCCGAAAAACGAAATCTGCATCCTTCTCGGCAGTCCGAAGCAGCTTGTCGATAACTTTATCGACAAGCTGAAGGCAAAAGGGATCGCAAAGCAGTGTACTGCTTTTGCGATCCCTTTTGCCTTTTCGATATCTTCGTCTTCTTAAAGTTCCTTTGGTTCTTTTCTTTCAAGGAAAGAACGGGGAAAGCCCTGTTATATGACGGATACAAAGCACGTTCCTATCATATAAAGCTTCCTTTTGCCTTCAGGCTTTCAAAATATCTGTCAGCAGCTTTTTGCAGACATTCGGCGGCGTGCTCCATTGCATACTTTTCATCTGTCTCCTCACTTATTGAGACCGCTTCAACGCCCTTTGGAAGAGGGGGAGCGTCGTGGGAACCGCAAAAAACGCACACAGGCTTATCCCCTGCCGCGCCAACAACTCCGCCCACCACCTTTCCCATAAAGCTTTGGCTGTCAAGCCTTCCCTCTCCGGTAATAATTATATCGGCATTCTGCGCATGTTTTTGGAAGGAATACATATCAAGCATAGTTTCTATCCCACTCCGAGCTTTTGCTCTAAGAAAGGTCATGGCACCAAACCCTATTCCTCCCGCGGCGCCGGCACCGCACTGTGCTGTCATATCCGTTCCGGTTACTCTTCCCATGATCTTAGAAAGCTTTTCAGCACCCCTCTCAAGGCGCATCACCCCT
>SVQJ01000018.1:0-15947 GCA_015065395.1 Oscillospiraceae bacterium | reverse complement strand
TTCCGCCGTTGCACCCTTTTGAGGCGCGTATACCGTCGCGGCACCATACTCTCCAAGAAGCGGATTTTTCACATCACACATCAGAACGAAATCTATCCCACGGTATTTTGAAAATGACTGATTGAAATCTATCGCCTCCACACGAAGCATAGTCCCTCCTACCGGAGTGAAATGATTTTTGCGTATATCAAGGAACTGAACGCCCATTGCACTCAGCATACCACACCCCAGATCATTGGTGGCACTGCCGCCAAGGCAGAGGATTATCTTTTCGGCACCTTTTTCAACAGCAAAGGAGATCATCTGGCCCACCCCGTATGAGGTGGTCTTTTCGGGATTTGCTCTTTTTCCTGCAATAGGCAGCCCTATCGCACGAGCGCTTTCTATGATCGCCGTTCTTCCTTTATCAACAAACGCAATTTCCACATTCACCGGCTTTGAAAAAGGCCCCTCTACCACTGTGTTTTCAACAGTGCCCCCTAATGCCCACGCCATAAGAGATGCGGTCCCCTCTCCTCCGTCTGCCAAGGGCAATTCCTTGATCCTGCAATCGGGAAACGCACGCTTTGCGCTGTATCTGACTATCCTGCATACCCGCTTGCTGTCAAGTGTTCCCTTGAAGGAATCAGGAGCTATCAGAATGTTCATCTGTTCACCGACCTTCTATTTTATATATATAAATTATACCACAAAAAGACAAAAATTCAATGCTTTTTTGTCACTTTTGCCAAACAAAAATCGAAGGCAAAAAATCTCAAGAAAAAATAATTATAACAACGTGATTATTTATTCCATTTTGTTGACAAATCCGATAAAATAAGGCATTATATGTTATGTAAGTGTTATTTTCGTCACCTTTTTTTACACAAATCACAAATTCGGGTGTTCTGTTCCAAAATATAACACTTTTATGTGTCTGTTGATCCCTATCGCAGGCTCATATAATTGCACAAGAACCAAGAAAGGGAGATTTCATCTATGGCAAGAAAACATCATCCGGAGCGCAGCAACTCCATCAGAAAGCTCATAATCGATTCCGCGCTTCAGATATGCCTCGAGGAAGGGTACAATGAGGTTACCGTTCGCCGTATCGGCGACAGGATAGGATACTCCACGGGAGTTATTTACTACCATTTCAAGGACAAGCAGGATATTCTTAACAATCTGGATAAGAGGCTTGACGAGGAAACATATACGATAATAAGCGGAATGATCTCCCCCGACAGAAGCCTTAAAGAAAATCTGGATACTCTTTTCTCCTACACCTGTAAGCTTGCTTACAACAATCCGGAGGCTTATAAACGTATTTTCACTTCCTCAAGGATCGAAAACAATCCTTTGACCAGAAATCTTTGGATAAAGCTCATTTACGACTGCCTCTCTGCTGCCGCAGAACGCGGAGAGATCCCCAACGATGACCGCCTTGAGCTTAAAGCAAAGAACCTTCTCTCCTTTATTCTCGGTCACAATTTCCTTTTCTACGAATTTGAAAAGGCTCCTGACATAAAAAACGCTGCAGAATCCTGCGAAATGGCAACACAGCTTATTATCAACGGAATAATCAATATATGATAAGAAAAGAAAAAACCGGCAAATGCCGGTTTCAGGCTGTCGAAAAAGGCGCAGACCTCCCTATAGGCAAGTTAAAGAGAGCAAGTAACATCTCTTACATCTGAAAAGGTGGTGTGTGCAGTTGTTTATGGTTTAACCGAGACCCCCCCGAAGAATCGGAGTTTTTTTGCTTTTCGTTTTTCGGGTCTCTGTCGTACCTTTGTACGCCGACGAGCCCCGAAAAACGAAATCTGCATCCTTCTCGACAGTCCGAAGCAGCTTGTCGATAACTTTATCGACAAGCTGATCTTATCATATCTCCCCGCAAAGTCTCGCGGTCAGGAATTTGCGGAATTTTTCCTTGTCGCCCCAACGGAGAGCAACGTTCATTTCCTTTCCTCGCTCGGGGTCGATAAGGGTCTGTGCCGCATCATTAGCATATATGGGAAGAACCTGATATTCAAGATTCTCCTTCGTGAAGCAGGCATATACTCCCACGGTATCGAAAAGCGCGCTGGTACCGCCCTGTCCGCCCCATTCGATATTTTTAGCCCATACTTCAAAATTTTCACAAAGAGCCTTTATTACAGGATCCTTTTCGGCACAAGCCTTGATACGTGAATAATATCCCTCATCAAGATACAGATTGCCCGTTACATCAAGGGGAAGAAGCTCTACGGGGATATCTGACTTTACAAGGCCCTCGTTCCAGGACTCTACATCACATTTTACGTTCCAATCGCTTCCCAAGGGAGGATACCAGCCGCCGCAATGGCCGTTATAAATAACGCCGCCGATAGCAACGATCTTGCATTTATTTGCGATACGGGGATCTATCTTATACGCATCTGCAATATTGGTGGATGCACCTGCTACAAGGATGGTCACCTCTTCATCAGAGGTCATAACATAATCTACTATAGCCTGCGCCGCATTATCCTTATAATTGGGATAATCCTCAATGCTGTAGTCTCCGATCCATTCCTCCTGGTATCTGGGATCCATATCAGTTGAGCGGCCTTTGGCCACGATAACGTCCTCTCTGCCGGCAACGGAAAGTATTTTTGCGCTGAGCCTTGCCTGATAGTCTGTTCCAAAGCCGTTTACAGAAACCATTTTAAGATCGATCTCAGGGCTCTTCAGCGCCATGGCCAGCGCCCAGGTATCGTCGATATCGCTTCCGATATCGGTGTCAAATATAAGGGGGATCGCTTTTTTCATAACAAAAGTCCTTTCGTACATTTCTTTTTTTCATTTTACCACATTTTTTCGTGATTGTACAGTAAATCGGCGATTTTTAATTTTATGTTTTTAGTGAAAAAGTCCTTGACAAGATACTGTGCCTATGCTAAAATATTTGAAAAGCGATGACAGGGTCTACGCTTCACAGTATCTGTTTCAGAGAGATGCCGGTCGGTGAGAGGCATCAATGATACGAAGCTTCTCTCCCTTGAGCTGTCGGCTGAAATACAAGTAGGCTTGACCGGATTCCTCCGTTATCATAGGATCGGGCATGAAGTGCCCAAGAGCGGACGCTTAGGCGTCAACAAGAGTGGTACCGCGGAAGTTTTGCTTTCGTCTCTTGCAACAGTGCAGAGACGGAGGCTTTTTTGTTTTCTCCCCTTCTGCAAATACTCACCGAAAGGAACTTTTTATTATGAAACTCGCATTTTCTACTTTGGGATGTCCCGATTTTTCCTGGTCGGATATCTATGCTATGGCAAAAGATTTTGGCTTCTCGGGCATTGAGCTGAGAGGCATGGGCAACGGAATATACACAGACCCCTTCAGCGGAGAAAATATTGAGACCACCATCGAAAAGCTGAGAAAGCTTCGCCTTGAGATCCCTTGCCTTTCCTCCGACTGCGCCCTCCGCTTTGCTGAAAACAAGGATTTCAATATTGACTCCCTTCGCAAATACATCGACCTTGCAAAAAGGCTCGGCTCCGATTATATAAGAGTTCTGGGTGACCGCACCGCAGAGCCCACCACCGATTTTGATGACGAGATCGTTATCGATACTCTGAGAATTCTTGCCCCCTACGCGGAAGAGGCAGGCATTACCCTTCTTGTTGAAACAAACGGTGTCTATACAGATACCGCACGCCTTGCAAACGTTCTCAACTGCGTTGCAAGCGATAATGTTGCCGCTCTGTGGGACGTGCATCATCCTTACCGCTTTGCCGGCGAGAGCGCTGCCTCGACCGTTCAGAATCTGGGGGCATACATTAAATATACCCATATCAAGGACTCCGTTATGAACGGACAGAGCGTTGAATACAGAATGATGGGCGAGGGCGATCTTCCCATCGAGGATTTTATGGGGGCGCTCCGCTCCATAAACTACGAAGGATATGTTTCTCTGGAATGGCTGAAAAGATATATGCCGGATCTCCAAAGCCCCGGTATCGTTTTCCCTCATTTCGTTGATTACATGAACCGCATTATCGGTGTTTCTGACAGCGGAGGACACCTTCAGACCAGTCTTGACGGGCGGGGCAAATATGTTTGGGAAAAGGAAAAGCTCATTGATTACACCTTCCCCCAGATACTTGACCGTATGTGCCTTGAGTTCCCCGATCAGTACGCTTTCCGTTACACTACCTGCGATTATACACGCACTTATCCCGAATTCCGCGACGACGTTGATGCTTTTGCCCGTTCTCTCATTGCCATGGGGGTCAAGCCGGGGGACCATGTTGCTATATGGGCAACCAACATCCCCGCATGGTATATTACCTTTTGGGCAACAGTGAAGATCGGCGCCGTGCTGGTCACGGTTAATACTGCATACAAGATCCACGAGCTTGAATATCTCCTCCGTCAGTCTGACACTCACACCCTTGTCATGTGCGATGCATATAAGGACTCGGACTATATCAAGATAATTAACGATCTTCTCCCCGAGCTTAAGGACGCAAAAAAGGGGCATCCTCTTCACTTCAGAAAGCTGCCCTTCCTCAGAAATATCATCACCTGTGAATCCACCCAACCCGGATGCTGGAACTGGGAGGAGGCGTTGGCTGCCGGCGACGGCGTTCCTCACGAGGAGGTCTACCGCCGTGCAAGCATGATCGACAAGCACGACGTTTGCAATATGCAGTATACCTCAGGTACCACAGGCTTTCCCAAGGGAGTTATGCTCACACATTACAATGTCGTTAATAACGGCAAGGCTATCGGCGACTGCATGGATCTTTCCACAGCGGACAGAATGATGATACAGGTGCCCATGTTCCATTGCTTCGGCATGGTTCTTGCGATGACCGCTTCCATGACCCACGGAGTAACCATGAGCCCCATTCCCGCCTTCTCTCCCACCAAGGGACTTGACTGTATCAACCGTGAAAAGATAACTTGTTTTCACGGCGTTCCCACGATGTTTATCGCAATGCTTTCCCATCCGGACTTTGAAAAAACCGATTTTTCAAATATGCGCACGGGCATCATGGCAGGAAGCCCCTGCCCCATAAAGGTCATGGAGCAGGTCATTGATAAAATGAACATGAAGGATATCTGTATCACCTACGGTCAGACAGAGGCTTCTCCCGCTACCACCATGTCCAAAACAACGGATACCATTGAAACACGTGTCAATACAGTCGGCGGTCCTATTTTCGGAGTGGAATGCAAGATCGTTGATCCCGAAACGGGAGAGGAGCTTCCCGATAATTGCGACGGCGAATTCGTTGCAAGAGGATATAATATCATGAAGGGATATTACAAGATGCCGGAGGCCACCGCCGCCGCTATCGACAAGGACGGCTGGCTCCACACGGGAGATCTTTGCCGCAGGCTCCCCGACGGCAACTACAAGGTCACCGGACGTATAAAGGACATGATAATCCGCGGCGGAGAAAATATCTACCCAAAGGAGATCGAGGACTTTATATACACCCATCCCAAGGTGAGTGACGTTCAGGTCATCGGTGTTCCCGATAAGGCTTACGGTGAGGAGATAATGGCCTGCGTTATACTGAAGGAGGGAGAAACCTCAAGCGCCGATGAGATCAAAAAATACGTTCTTGATCACATGGCAAAGCACAAGGTTCCCAGATATGTCGCATTTGTCAGCTCATTTCCCATGAATGCGGCAGGAAAAATACTGAAATACAAAATGCGTGAGGATGCTGTCAAAATGCTTGATCTTACCGATGCAAGCAAGATCGTTACCGCATAAAGCGTATGTATAACATTATCAAAAAGGCTGAAAAAGCGAAATCGCTTCTTCAGCCTTTTTAGATGATTCCCTTCAAATTCCGGTTTGACGAGGAGATAAAAGATGTTTCTGTTCTTTCCTTGAAAGGAAAGAACCAAAGGAACTTTAAGAAGACAAAGATAGCTAAAAGGCAAAAAGGCCCTAAAAAGAAGGCTGAACAAAAAAATGAGCTCGTTCATTTTTTGTTCAGCCCTCTTTTTAGGTTACGGCACCTGCGGTGCCCAAGCCAAAGCAGATTTCTGCTTTGGCGACGCCTTTTGCCTTGCAAACTTCAGCAAGACCCATTCTTAAAGTTTTTTGCAGAGCTTTTTTTCAAAAAAGCGACCGTTTCTCCTCGTCAAACCGCAAATTTAACGTTCTCTTTGTTGTAAACCGACGATGAACTTTCTTGTAACATTTTACAGGCAATAAAAAAGTACACAAGCCCGTCATAATACATGGCAGGGGTTATCTTTTTCTGAAGATAAGCTTTCTCAGCATATCGGCAGGGATCACCGTGGACGCTATGAGGGCAGCATACAAAAGGTGGCGTATTTCAAGGGGGGTGCATCGAAACATCTCGCCTCCGAAATAAATTATCAGAAGCTGCACTGCCGCCACCAGGGTCATTATGAATATGAACGGTTTATTCCCTGCAATATGGGAAAAAATATTGATCTCTTCCGTCCTTGCGTTAAATGAATTGAATATCCCGCAGAAAATAAACATTGCAAAGAAAGCTGTGAGATGATAGGTATCGTCTGAGCCGAAAAGCCTATGCACAACCGGGCTTTTAAGAAAGAACATTCCAAGCGCGAGAGTATAGGTTCCCGTTATGAAAATCTGACCAAGCATTGCTTTCGTGAGTATTTTTGCGTCTCTCGGCGGGCTTGATCGTAGCATATATCTGCGAAGCGCAGGCTCGCCGGCAAAGGCAAGTCCGCCCAGGGTATCCATAATTATATTCACCCACAGCATCTGTATTACCGTTACCGGGCTGTCTATACCGACGAACGGGCCTATAAGAGATATTCCCATAGCAGAAAGGTTCATGAGAAGCTGAAACACTATGAATTTTTGTATACTTTGGAATATTGTTCTGCCGTACAGCACCGCTCTGGTTATTGACGGGAAGCTATCATCGGTTATTACTATATCTCCTGCCTCCTTGGCTATATCCGTACCGCTTCCCATGGCAAATCCCACGTCTGCGGCTTTCAGAGCCGGGGCATCGTTTATTCCGTCACCCGTCATTCCCACGACCTTTCCTGCACTCTCGCAAAGGTGAACCAGGCGGATCTTATCGGAAGGAAGAGCTCTCGACACGACGGCAAGCTCCGGCAAGACGGCGAGAAGCTCACTGTCCGTCATTTTATGCATATACTCGGAGGGGAGCACCCTGTTTTTTTTCTTGGTGATTATACCTGCTTCACGGGCAACGGCGGCTGCCGTTTCAGGGTTATCTCCCGTTACCATTACCACCTGGATGCCTGCCTTTTCACAATCCCTCACACACACGGCGGCATCCGGACGAAGCGGATCCTTTATTGCCACAAGCGCGATAAAATTAAGCTCCTCTGCGCCTTTTTCCTTCCATTGTTCCTTTTTTACGCTATCCTTCACGCAAAGGCAAAGAACACGGCAGGCATCCGCTGACATTTCGGACTGTTCTGCCGTTATACTGCGGCGAGTGAGCGGATCAAGAGAAGACACTCTCCCTTCGCTGTCATACACGCCGCGGCAACCCTTCAGCAAGATCTCCGGCGCACCCACATAATATGCACGCTGATCGTCTGAAAGAGCCGCAGAATACTTTTTTTCCGAATCGAAGGCATCTCTTTCAACGACCTTGCTTTTCCCTCCTGCAAAGGCGCACAGCGCTTTTTCCGTTGTACTTCCGTAGGGTGTGCAAGCTGAGGATATACACTTTGATATAAGCTTTATATTCGGAATCCCCGTACTCATTTTTTCCGTTTTCACAGAAAAATCACAGCCTGCAACTTTGCAAACGCGCATTTTCCCTGACGTCAGCGTTCCTGTTTTATCCGTGAACAGAACGTTCAGATTTCCTGCAGTTTCGATGCCCACAAGACGCCGTACAAGCACGCCGCCTTTCATCATTTTCTTCATGTTTGATGAAAGAATAACGGTTATCATCATCGGCAGTCCCTCGGGGACAGCCACAACCACCACGGACACAGCTACGGTTACGGCACGCAGTATCTGAGAAATCACAAAGGAGGTATCGCAAAGCTTTGCCTGTACCACCGACATATCCATACCGCTGTCTATAAAAAAGACGTTAAAAAGATATGCAAAGGCTATCATTGCAGCGCCCACATATCCAAGCATCCCGATACTTTTGGCAAGATCGGAGAGTCTGTGCTTTAACGGGCTCGGTCGGGAATTTTCCTGCAGGCTTCCTGCTATTTCACCGATAAAGGTGCTGTCCCCAACGCGGAGCACCGTCATTTCTCCGCTTCCCTTGAGTATATTTGACCCACGGAATACCTGATTCTCACTTTGAAGATCAAAAACAAATGACTTAGGATCCAATGCGTTGAAATTTCGCCCTATTTTACGTATCTCACGGCTCTCACCCGTGAGAGAAGCCTGGTCTACATAGACATCGCCGGAGCAGAGCACCCCATCCGCAGGAATGCTCATACCCGCATTCAGAATAACTCTGTCCCCAACAGCAATCCGGACGGGTGAGACTTTTGTTATCTTCCCGTTACGTCGCACGGTGATACTTGAGCTGTCTGCATGATAGGAGAGGCGGCTGTAGGCAAGGGATGAGGAATACTCGGATGCCGTGGAAACGAGGGTGGCGATGAGGATTGCTGCAGCGATACCCAATGTTTCCGGCACGTTGATCCTTCCCATGCTTACGACGGCGTTTATTACAAGTGCGCCGATCAGTATTTTGATTATCGGATCGTTAAAGCTTCGAAGAAGCTGTGCAAAAAAGCCGTCCTTTTTCTTCTTCGTGAGCACATTGGTGCCGTATTTATTAAGATTTTCGCTTATCTCCTCCTCTAAAAGTCCCTCATATCTGCATTCCACCGTATCGTTCTGCCTGCGTTTTCGTCTCTCGCCGGCAATGATACCCATATTATTGGTTATATTTATAGCGATCCCGTCCTTTCCCTTTATTCATCGGTATTTATCGTTAGATTATATGAGGATGGAGGCGGAAATATTATCGGTATGGATCTGAATTTGTACAGATATAAAAAGGGACTGCGCTTATGTTCTCCTCCGTAATGAAGGAGACGCAAGCGCGGTCCCTTTATTTATTTTCCTAATTTTGCAAGTATATAAGGGATAACGTCACTTTTCTCAATCCCCAAAACAAATGAAAACTCCTCGGTTATTGCCTTTTGCGCAGCATTAAGCAGTTTGGCATCGCTTGCATACAGCTTCTTTTTTTCAGCTTCAAGCTTTTTTTTATACAAGGACAGGACATTTATTACCAAAAGCACCTTACCTCTGTCCTCACCCTCAACTATCGCACCGTACGCCGTTGCTCTTTCCTTTTGATCATCGATCCAAGGCAATTTTTCATCTTCAAAACCGACTATTATACGATCTATTTCTTCTTTTGTCAGGATATGACGCATTCCAAAAACAAGCTCGACGGAATCCATTGGCACATAGATCACCGATTTGGGATCATAGACCGGAGAAAGCTCATAATACGTTCTTTCTCCGAGACCGACAAAATTCTGCTTTACGATTCTCTCGATCTTACATATTCCGTTTTGCTTATAAGAAACAAATTCACCGGCACAATGAGTTTTGATGTCTTCCATTTTCATACCGTCTTTCAATATTTGCAAAAGAAGAAAGGCAACCGAAAAAACTCAGCGCCTATTCTTCTGACCTATATAGAATTATATCAAATTCGTGCCTTTTTTTCAAATGGTGATTTTAGACAAAGATTTTCTCCTTGATCTTTGGCGAAATCGACGATTCACGGTGACCCAAAAACTCATCCACCTCATCCGTGAGCTGACCTCCTGCTTTCCTCAGTTCCGACATTACCCTTTTTGTTGCAACGGGGTCCAGATGCCAGCTGTTCTTAGATATTCCCTGCACATCTATGGGAGATATGATAAATTCGGTATCGGGATAAGCATAGCTGTAATACATAAGGCATCTTCTGGCATGAAATGATTTGCAGCAGATTATCGCCTTTTTTATCTTCATTCCCATTTTATCAGTAAGCTTTCGTGAATTGACAGCATTCATTTTCGTGAACGTGGACCTTTTCTCACAAATTATCGCATCCTCCGGCACGCCGCATTTTATAAGAACATCACGGTAAAATTCACTTTCTGTCTCGTAAGCTTTGGAATAGATCTCTTTTTTGCTTTGAACACCCGAAAAAGCACCTGTATTGATCGCATACTTCCCTGCCGGCATGATAAATTTCGCATATCCCTGCTTGTATACCCATGCACCGTGCTCCGGCACCTCCGCGTGAGCTCCTCCCGGAAGGAAGATAACATCCGCCTCTGAAAGCTCGTCCTCTATAAAAATAAAATCGGAAATATCCTTTATTATCCTTTTCTGAATATGCATATATATCACCTCAAGTAGATTGTACCATTTTTTCAAAGGTTTTTCAACCGGACTACGGTAATTACATAGATCAATTCTTTTTCAAATTACGGTTTATAGAGGAGAAACGGTCGCTTTTTTTGAAAAAAAGCTTAGCAAAAAACTTTAAGAATGGGTTTTGCTAAAGTTTGCAAGGCAAAAGGCGTCGCCAAAGCAGAAATCTGCTTTGGCTGAGGCACCGAAGGTGCCGTAACCTAAAAAGAGGGAGAAACACCAAAATGAACGAGTTCATTTTGGTGTTTCTCCCTCTTTTTAGGGCCTTTTGCCTTTTCGCAATCTTTGTCTTCTTAAAGTTCCTTTGGTTCTTTCCTTTCAAGGAAAGAACGAGAAAACACCTTCATCTCCCCGTCAAACCGTAATTTGATAAGCGAAAGGGCAAAAAAAGAGGCCCGACGGACGGTCGGGTCTCTCAGTTTATTATTATCTGTCCTCTCGGAAATAATTAAGTCCCAGACTTTCGGGAGGCTGGTGCTCTCTTTTCTTTCTCATGCTTGTGAACACCAAAACGATGATGGTCACAACGTAGGGGAGCATTTCAAAAAGCTTCATTGCATCGGTTCCCAAGCCCTTAACGAAGGTGGGCGCATTACAAAGCGCACCGAAGAGGAATGACCCGAGAATAGCAACAGATGGCTTCCACAAAGCGAATATAACAAGGGCTATCGCCATCCATCCGCGGTCGCCGAATGCATTATTGGACCAGACGCCGTCTGCATAAGCCATAACGTACTGAAGGCCTCCCAGACCTGCGATCGCACTTCCTATACAGGTGGCCAAGTATTTATATCTTATAACGTTGATACCTGCAGCATCAGCTGTTGCGGGATTCTCTCCCACGGCTCTGAGATTAAGGCCCACGCGGGTCCTGTTAAGAACGATGGATGCCGCGATCGCAATAGCTATTGCAAGATAGGTCATGAAATCAAAGGACAGGAACAGCTTTCCGAACCAGCCAAGCTTGTCGGCAAAGGGTAGCTTTGCACAGAAGAAGGAGCTGGTTTTGGAGAGAGTTACAGAGGTGATCTCACTTTCAACAAGCTTCGCGATACTTGCACCGAAGAAATTTCCGATACCTATGCCGAATGTGGTGATGGCAAGACCTGTTACGTTCTGGTTAACGCGCAGGGTCACGGTGAAAAAGCTATAGAGCAGACCCATAAACACTGAGCCGAGAACAGAGCAGAAAAATGGGATAAGGACAGCAAGAAACGGATTCATATTTGCGATATCATTATTGCAGAGATGCTCGTAAATAAATGAGCCGCAAACACCGCTGATGGCACCCACGTACATTATACCGGGTATACCGAGATTAAGGTGACCTGACTTTTCCGTTACTATCTCACCTGTTGAGCCGTAAAGAAGGGGTACTCCGAGAAGTACTGCTCGGCAAAAAAACGCTATTATCATTTCTTCGCCTCCTTTTTGGAACTACGGAATTTAATACTGTAATGAATAAAAAATTCACAGCCGACAACGCAGAGGATAACTATACCAGTTGCTATATCGGCAAAGGATTTATCAAGATTGCTTCTTTCGGTTACTTTACCGAAGCCGTTGCCCACGAATATCACTACCGCGGTCATAAGCATCATGATAAAGGGATTGAACTGGCCAAGCCACGATATCATAATAGCGGTAAAGCCCTGTCCTTCGATGGTATTGGTATTTATGGAATGGTCCGTTCCTGCAACGAGAAGCATACCTGCGATACCGCACACCGCACCGGAGATCAGCATGGTTCTTATTATGACCTTCTTAACATTTATACCGATATAACGGGCTGTATTCTGACTCTCGCCAACTACGCTTATCTCATAGCCGTGCTTTGAATACTTCAGATAGAAGAAGGCTATAACTGAAAGCACCGCCACCACCAATACGTTGAGAAGATACTCGTTTTCCGCGATGATGGGAAGATTTCCGCTTGACGATGTGGGAAGAACCGTGTTTCCGTTACTGCCTACAACTACATAGTATGCCACAAGCTGGATGGCAATGTAGTTCATCATCAGGGTGAACAGGGTCTCGTTTGTGTTGAAAAATGCTTTGAAGATGGCGGGAATGAAGCCCCAAAGTGCTCCTGCGAGGATACTTGTGACTACAATTATAATTATCTGTGCCCAATAAGGAAGCTCGCCTAGCTCTCTCATACATATCATTGCCGCAAGACCGCCCATAAGCGCCTGTCCTTCGGCTCCGCAGTTCCAAAAGCGCATTTTGAACGCGGGAGTGAGAGCAAGGGCAAGGCAGAGGAGGATAGCCACGTCCTGGAGATACTGCCAGAGCATTGTGGTGTTTCCTTCATCAAGTCTGCCAAGGACGCCTCGATAAAAGGTCTCATAGGTCTGTGAAAAGTCGTTTCCGGTAAGGAGCATTGAGATACCGCCGACTGCGAATACTGCAACGATTATCGTTGCTATTCTTATAAGCCACGCCTTCCACCACACCATATCATCCCGCTTTACTATATGAATAAGCGGTTCCTTATGGTGGGGCTTTATCATTTCGTTGGTCATTATCTTACATCCTCCCTTGATTTTGTCATAAGGAGACCGATCTGTTCTTTGGTAGTCCCTCGTGCATCCACGCAACCGGTTATTCTTCCTGATCCGATAACCATGATCCTATCGCAAAGAGCGAGGAGAACGTCAAGGTCCTCTCCCACGAAGATCACGCAAACGCCCTTCTCCTTCTGTTCATTAAGAAGATTGTATATGAGATATGAAGAGTTGATATCAAGGCCGCGCACGGGGTACGCAACCATGAGCACGGTAGGAGATGCGGCGATCTCTCGGCCGACAAGCACCTTCTGAACATTACCTCCGGACAGGCGGCGTACAGGAGTGTTTGCACCGGGCGTTACCACCTCAAGATCATTGATTATTCTCTCTGCAAGATCTCTGGGATCCTTTCTCCGAAGGAATACGGAATGCCCCTTAGAGTAGCTTCTCAGCATCATATTATCCACGATATCCATATTTCCCACAAGGCCCATTCCGAGACGGTCCTCAGGAACAAAGGAAAGGCGCACACCCATATCTCTTATCTGAACCGGAGTTTTATCACGGAGATTCTCCTCCTCCCCCGTTTCGGGATCATAATATATGATCTCTCCGCAGTTAAGATGCTGGAGGCCTGCAATAGATTCAAGAAGCTCTCTCTGGCCGCTTCCGGCTATACCTGCGATACCCAATATTTCTCCGCTGTATGCCTCAAAGGAAACATCATCGAGAACCACGGTTCCCTGGCGGTCCGTACAGGTTATATTGGAAACGCAAAGCCGAAGCTTAGCATCATTGGGCTCTGCTCTGTGGATATTCAGCTCCACCTTTTTTCCCACCATCATCTCGGTAAGCTCTGACTCGCTTGTATCGCACGTTTTTACAGTGCCTACATATTCTCCCTTTCTCAGAACAGATACTCTGTCGGAAAGAGAAAGGACCTCGTGAAGCTTATGGGTGATGATGATTATGCACTTCCCTGCATCCCTCATGCTGCGAAGGACCTTGAAAAGCTTTTCCGTTTCCTGAGGAGTGAGTACAGCAGTGGGCTCGTCCAGAATAAGGATATCCGCACCGCGATAAAGCACCTTTATGATCTCCACGGTCTGCTTTTCGGAAACGGACATTGTATAGACCTTTTTATCAAGGTCAAGCTCAAAGCCGTACTTATCGCAGATCTCGCGGATCTCCTCTGTTGAGCGCTTGAGATTATATGCCCCATCCTCAATACCGAGAACGATATTCTCCGCGGCAGAAAACACATCAACAAGCTTAAAATGCTGATGGATCATGCCTATCTTATACGCAAAGGCATCCTTGGGGGATGTGATGACGGTCTCC
Source organism: Oscillospiraceae bacterium (assembly GCA_015065395.1). Classification (GTDB taxonomy): domain Bacteria; phylum Bacillota; class Clostridia; order Oscillospirales; family CAG-272; genus Avispirillum. The sequence goes on along the minus strand of SVQJ01000018.1, from coordinate 1,727 downwards.
TCTCCGTTTATAAAAATATGACCCTCATCGGGGAAATAAATACCCGAGATCATATTCATGAGAGTTGTTTTTCCGCTTCCGTTCTCCCCAAGAATGGAAAGGATCTCTCCGTGATTTGCGCTCAGATTAACGTTCTTATTGGCAACCACCTTGCCGAATGTTTTTGTTATACTTCTTAGTTCAATAGCAGGTACTGCTGACATTGGAACCTTCCTTTCTCTTAATCCTGAAGACACAGCTCCAAAACCTTTGAAGCTGTGTCTTCAAAATTAGGATAAGGCGAGACGTACAGCCTCGCCTTAAACTTTAGCCATTTGGGTGATTATTCGTCAAGAAGATTGATACCGTCGATCTTGATATCAAAGTAAGGAGCGCTTCTGAAGGAAGACTCATAGAATACGCCGTCCTTTATAACCTCAGTATCAGGTGTGAAAGCATCGTCTGTATCAACGTCTGCCTTATAGGAGGAGATAGTCTCGCCGCCCACCTTGAAGTTTGCAGTATCGAATACATTGATCTCGCCTGCCATAAGTGCCTTCTTAACCTCAGCAAGCTTTTCAGCGGTGCCTGCAGCTGCTGCCTTTTCGTTTACATCGCTGAGCTCAACGGAGCCGGTCTCGAGAGTACCTGTCCAGTCAGCGTCGATAGCCTCATCGTTCTGAACGCACTCAATCATGTACTTGAAGTAGGGCTCCCAGTTGATACGGGAAGAAACGATGAAGGTGTTAGGACAAGCAGAAACGGTAGATCCGTTGTAGGAAACGTTGGGAACACCTGCTTTTTCACAAGCGGTAGGAGCACCCATGGAGTCAGCATGCTGGCTGATAAGAACGCAACCGCCCTCGATAAGTGCAACTGCGGTCTCCTTTTCCTTCTGCTCATCGTACCAAGAGCCTGTGAACTTAACATCCATAGTAACGCTGGGGCATACGCTCTTTGCGCCAAGGTAGAAGGATGTATAGCCGGACATAACCTCAGCATAGGGGAATGCGCCTACATAACCCATCTTTGCATCAGCCTCGGTGATCTTGCCTGCCTCGATCAACTCATTGAGCTTGAGACCTGCAGCAACACCTGCGAGGTATCTGCCCTCGTAGATGGAAGCGAATGCATTGTGGAAGTTATCGAGCTTCTCTGTGTGAGCACGGGTACCTGTTGCGTGGCAGAATTCTACATCAGGATACTTCTTTGCTGCCTTGATCATGTATTCTTCATGACCGAAGCTGTCTGCAAAGATGATATCGCAGCCATCAACGTCGATAAGCTCAACTGCTGCCTCGTAGCAAGCATTGGACTCGGGGATCTGAGTCTTCTGCACATACTCAACACCCATAGCATCGCAAGCAGCCTTTGCCGCGTCTATGAAGTTCTTATCGTATGTGGAGTTCTCGTCGTGCAGGAAGATGAAGCCGACCTTGAGTTCGCCGTCTCCGCCATTGCCCTTACCGCAGGAAGCTGTTGCAACCATACAGAAGATCATGGAGAGAACAAGAAGAAAACTGAGAATTTTTCTGTTCATTGGAAAATACCTCCGATAAAAATAATTAGGGTGATCCTAAATTCTGATCTGAGATCATCTCAAATCATCGTAATTATATCACATAAAAATCAGAATAACAAGTAAAAATCAATGCTTTTTTTACTTTTTGTTCCAAAATTCGCAACAATTTTTTTTTTTTTTTCTAAGTTTTTTTTATGAATTTTATATTATTTTTTAAATTATTGTT
>SVQJ01000179.1 GCA_015065395.1 Oscillospiraceae bacterium | reverse complement strand
TTCGTCTTGAGCATGATACCTTCAGTATCAGGGCAATATGTAAGTTGCTATCCAATAACGGTGTTCCATGCAGATATGTGAAGGTCAAATATATCATTAAGGTGTTTCAGGAGCTTAACATTCTCGGTGTTGATGAGATAGATCAATTTTGTGAGATATATAAATTCAAGTATATATACGTAAAGAATAAAGCAGATCTTGATAAATCAAATATTTTAAGAAAGTTGAAATCTGCGTTTTTCAGTAAATAATTAGAATCATAAAAGAAACGGTAAGATTATGCATTACAGTGATACAGATGAAAGATTGGAGCAGATAAAAAGTCTCCTTGGAATGTTATCCTCAAGCGGAAAGAAATTTGATATAGAGAAGATCAAAGATGCTTTTTTATATGCCTCCGATATGCATGAGGGACAGTTCAGAAACAGCGGTGAGCCGTACATAGTACATCCCATTGCTGTTGCTGAGATCGTTGCTGCCTTGGGCCTTGATACTGATTCAATATGCGCGGCTTTTCTCCACGATACGGTAGAGGATTGCTCCGAAAAAACAAATCTTGATATTATATCCAAGTTTTTCGGTCAGGATGTTGCGATGCTGGTCGACGGTCTTACAAAGCTTGTTGATATGAATATTGAGGACAAAGAAGAAGCACAGATGGAGAATATCAGAAGAATGCTTCTTGCCATGTCCAAGGATATTCGAGTAATATTTGTAAAGCTCTGTGACCGTCTTCATAATATGCGAACTCTTGATGCTAAGCCTGAAGCCAAAAGACGTACCACAGCGCTTGAAACCATGCATGTGTATGCGCCCCTTGCTCACAGACTTGGTATCCAGCGTATAAAACAGGAACTTGAGAACTTGGCACTTCTGTATCTTGATCCGATCGGATATGCAGAGGTTACGAATCACATTGAAGAAAAATACGGTCAGAACAGGGACTTTATTTCCAACGTTCGTAAAAGTGTTTCCGATGAGCTTGAGAGATATAACCTTAAGTTTACTCTTGAGGGCCGTGTAAAAACTGTTTACAGCATTTACCGAAAAATGTATAATCAGTCAAAGGAATTTGACGAGATATACGATTTTTATGCATTGAGGATCATTGTTGAAACTGAGCTTGAATGCTATACTGCATTGGGTATCATTCACGAAATGTACAAAAGTATGCCCGGCAGATTTAAGGACTATATTTCCACGCCTAAGCCTAATATGTATCAGTCTCTCCATACTACTGTTATAGGTAGAGCTGGAATTCCTTTTGAGGTGCAGATCAGAACCCGCGAAATGCACCATATTGCCGAATACGGTATTGCGGCACATTGGAAGTATAAATCCGGAGCGCAGAGCAGAGAAGAGATCGACAATAAACTTGAGTGGATATCAAGACTTATTGATACGGAGAACGAGAATCTTGCTCCGGATGATTTCATGCACTCATTGAAAATCGATATTTTCCATGATGAAACCTTTGTCTTTACTCCTAAGGGTGATGTTATTGCATTGCCTCAGGGATCTACTCTAATTGACTTTGCTTATGCGATCCATTCGCAAATAGGTAACCGAATGGTGGGCGCAAAGATCAACGGTATGATCGCCCCCATCGATCGTTGCCCGCAGAACGGCGAGATAGTTGAGATAATTACGTCTGCTTCTTCTAAGGGACCCAGCAGAGACTGGATGAAAATAGTTAAAACCGGTGAAGCAAGAAGTAAGATCCGCCAGTGGTTCAAAAAAGAAAAGCGAAGCGAAAATATCATCATCGGTCGCAGCGATATTGACCGTGAGATTGCACGTATTTCAAAGAATACCACAGAATCTCAAAGAACGGAAATAATAGCTTCTGTTGCCAAGCGTGTGGGTATGCAGGAGGCTGATGACCTATGTAATGCTGTCGGATACGGCGGAATGCCTATCTCAAAGATACTTGCAAAGCTAAAGGAAGAGGTACTTAAGGTCGTTAAGCCGGAGGAAGAGGTAAAGATCGTTGAGGTTGAGGAAGTAAAGACCGTTGCTCCTCCTTCAAACGGTAAATACGGCGGCATTATTATAGACGGAGAGCGCGGCTGCGCATTCAAATTTGCCAAATGCTGTAATCCTCTTCCCGGAGATTCCATAATTGGATTTATTACTAAGGGATACGGTGTTTCTATCCATAAACGTGATTGCCCCAATGTTATCACCGGTATGAAGAGCGAGGAGTTTTTCCACCGTTGGATCAGAGCAGAATGGGATCTTTCCGAGGTTAAACAGGGTAACACAGGTATTTATGAGGCTGTTATTCAGATATTTGCAGATAATGATATTTCTGTTATTGCAAATATTACCGCAGCACTTGCTGATATGAGGGTTTCTATACTGCAGATAAACACAAGAAAGCAGGGAGATGACGATGTTGTGGTTTCTCTCAAATTTACCTGCAAGGATATTGGTCATTTCAATTCAGTTGTTTCAAAATTGCGTAATGTACCTCATGTGAACAATATTGTAAGAGGTTTTAATTAAATGATTGCAGTACTACAGAGAATTAAGCAAGCCGCTGTTATGGCAGACGGTGAGCCTTATTCTGAATGCGGCAAAGGCTTTTTGATCCTTCTCGGTGTCTCTTCAGAGGACACAGAGAAGGATGCAACTCTTCTTTGCGATAAAATATCAAAGCTTCGCGTATTTGAAGATGAAAACGAAAAAATGAATCTTTCTGTTAACGATATTAACGGAAGTGTTATGGTTGTTCCGAATTTTACTCTTCTTGCTGGGTATAAAAAGGGAAATCGCCCTGATTTTATCAGGAGTGCACGACCTGAAGAGGCAAATTGCCTTTTTGAGTTCTTTTGTGAATACATGGAAAAAATAGTACCAAAGGTATGTAGAGGCAAATTTCAGTCGGATATGGAAGTATCTCTTGTTAACGACGGACCTGTTACCATTTCAATGGATTCAAGAGTGCTGCGCGGAGAACGAGAGATATGACACTGTATACTGAAGGCGAAATAAGCCGATATTATGCAGAAACTTTGGTCCTGTTATTTTTCCCGGGGTCAAAATTTCCTGAGGATGGGTCCGGCGGAGAACCTGTTATAAAGATGGCCGTTCGTGAAAAGGATGGATGCTTTGAGGGCTATGTTTCCATCAAAGAAGGGGAAATGCTCGTTGAAAAAAGCTATACTCCCTCTTTATCGTCAGGAATTATTGAGAAAAAGGAGATGCTCCTGAAATTGGCTGCCGGCGGAGCAATGCTTGCGGCGGGGCGCGAATTTTGCGGTACTGTACCACCGTGGGGGATGATCACCGGTGTGCGTCCTGCTAAACTTGTTCTTGATATGCTCGATAAGGGATATACTCCGGAAAATGCATTTTCTCATTTTTGTGAGGATTTTCTTTGTACACCGGAAAAGGCTGATCTGGCTGTCATGACAGCACTCAGAGAGCGAAAGTTTATTACACCTGAGCGCCGAAGAGAATGCAGCGTTTATATAGCTATACCTTTTTGTCCCACCAGATGCAGCTATTGTTCTTTTGTTTCTTATGCGTCCCCTAAGCTTCTTGGAATGATACCCGAGTATTTGCGAAGGCTTGTTCGTGATATTTACGATACGTTTGAGATCATACGATCTCTTGGTATTAGGGTTTCTACAGTTTACGTAGGCGGAGGCACCCCTACCACACTTTCGCCGGAAGAACTGCAGTTATTACTTAATGCGGTTAATGACAGCGTCGATGTGTCATCCTTGGATGAATTTACTGTTGAAGCCGGCAGACCGGATACTATTGA
>SVQJ01000178.1 GCA_015065395.1 Oscillospiraceae bacterium | reverse complement strand
CCCTTGCCTCCTTCCAGAAGGCTCTGCAGTTCGGAGATAAAAACGCCACCTGCGGAGATCAGAATAATCCAGATCTTTACGGAAAGCAAATGGCAAAAAAGGCCCTTTGCCTGCCTCAGACCATAGGCTCCACCACAGGAGGACTGGTGCTTTACTGCGCCTGCTCCATGGACCGCCAGCCTGCCTGTATGCTTTTTTCAAAGCCTATAGATTCCCTTGCCGCGGCAGGAGCCATCCTTGCGGATGTTTGGCTTGACAATTCCAATATGCCTGTTGTGGACTGCCTGGGTGATGAATTTCTCGACTACGTAAAGGACAAAATGATGATCACCGTTAAGGAAGACGGCACCGTCGAAGTGGAATAAATAAAGAAAATTTCAAAAAAGCCTTGTAAAAGCTGAAGTTTGTGCTTTTACAAGGCTTTTTTTGCTTTGAGTCTTATATTACGGTTTGACGTTTTTCTCGTTCTTTCCTTGAAAGGAAAGAACCAAAGGAGCTTTAAGAAAGAAACGATATCTATAGGGCAAAAAAGCTATTGCGTTTCTCCGCCGATCCGTGATCTGAATGAAACTCTTTTACATGATCACAGATACTTGCGTATATCCACCAAAAGCTGCTCTTCAAGATTAATAAGCCTTTTGGCGATATCCTTGGAGACCTCGTCTGCCGCCTTGTACTCATTAAGATAACGGTTCAGAGACTTGACCCCCATGTTGCATCCGTCTGTCATAAGACCTGCGATGGTCTCATCCGTTTGTGAAAGGCCAATCTTTATGTTCGTCTTAATGCCTGACATTCCCTTGGCTATGGGGTTCGGGTCCTTGCCCTCATCATGGTACTTTGAAAGAAGCTCCTGTATCTCATATTTCAGTCGGTTGTGCTCCTCAGCGCAATCGGAGAGCTTTTTCTTAAACTCCGATGACTGCACGTGCCCGATAACCTCCTCAATAGATTCCACTCCCATTTTGACCCCCGCATCACATTCGCGAAGAAGCTTTACTGTATCCTGTTCTATCATACGCCTGTTTCCTTTCATTTGTTACAGTAAGTATTCCCAATATCATCTGAAATAAACGAAGGATCAAAAAAATGTGTGTCTTATTTTATAAACTGCTCAAACGGCAATTTTCGACCTATGGCTTCGCATTGAAATTCCCGTTAATCCAAAGCATCAAGCTTTGCTTGACATACAGCGGTCCTTTCATGCATTGAGAAAGAGTTGTCCTCATTTGCATATACTCTGTTGCGGCACTCCTCGGGAATGGATCCATATACTTCCTTTGCCCTTTTCAAATAGTCAGCATCGGCACCCATTCTCTTAATATCGCCGTAGGTCTTGATTGCGATATCCGTGGCTTCTTCCATTGCACATAAGGATGCTTCAAGATTATCAATGGCAAGATTGTCGTTGGATATCATACAAACAGCATCTATGAGATATTGTGTTTTGCATAAATACTCCTCGATGCCGTATTTCGAGAAAATTTCTGCGCACACCTTTGCAACGTTTTTCATATCGTTCCAGGCGTCAAGAGCCTCCTGCTTCCTCTCGTTTCCGAAAATGGATGTCCTTCTTCCAACCATATACAACGAGTGAAGAAAATCGCCGGCAAGCTCTGCGCATTGGCTTTTACGATATTCCAATGCTTTTTCAAGATCTCTTTTTTCGCCCGCAAGCCTGCCCAGAACCTCTTTTCTCAATCCGCAAATATCCGGAAGCTCCATTGCAACAGCTTCTGCCTCATCCCACTTTTTCACCATAGAGAGATATATCATCAAAATCTCACGTGCTTTGATCTGTCTGCCGGGGTTTTTATCGTGATTGATGACGGAATTGATAAGCTGAACTCCCTCAGAGTACAAAGCTTTGAATTCCTCGGAGGTAATATTATAAGAGGCAGGCCAGGTGCTGTTATATAAAAACTGCAAAAGAAAATTCGAGCAAGAAAGTCTTACTTCATAATCTAACGGGTGCTTCTTCAAATAATTCTTGCAAGCCTCATAGCTAAGACGGCTAAGGTCGTATCCTCTCCATTCATGGCCAAACTTTGCAGATATACTGTCAATCTCGCCTTTGAGAGCTTTTTTGTCATCCGCCTCGTTAGTTCCTGCTCCCAAGAGGCAATCTGTAGTAACTCCGAGAATAACAGAGAGAGGCAAAAGGAGAGATACGTCCGGGAAATAAGCGTCACATTCCCATTTGGAAACAGACTGCACGGAAACGCCAAGCTTCTCCGCAAGATCCGCCTGAGAAAGGGCTGCTTCGTTTCTTAAAGCCTTTAATCTTTGTCCAAAACTCAACATAGTTAATGTTTCCTTTCTTTATTCGTTAAAACTGTAGCTACCGTTTTGTGAATACAGTATATCAAAGGATCTGCATTGTGTAAATACAGCATTTGTCGAGCCTGACTTATAATAACCGGAGAAAAGCTTTTATTGGGTGTGTTTTTCTTTTGTCTGTGTTGGGGCATAAAATTTGACAGAAATAAAAACGAGGGATCTTTGAACGGTTTTACAAATAAATTTGAGCAGTATGATTGATATAAACAAATAGGATGCCGTTACCGACATCCCATTGATATTGCTTTTTCGTATTATTTCTTTTCATTCACTACGAAAAACGGTTCGAATTCCTCGGTGTCAGGATTCCATACTCCTGTTCCGTCTGCGCTGATCTTGCGTACCCCGTATCCGTCGCAAGCAACAAAGTATTCTCCGGTAGAATCATCATAAGAGAGCAAGAACATATATCTTGTTCCTTCTATGGGATTTGCAGAATACTGAGTTACGGGAACACCCACGTATTTTGTGTCTGCTTCAAGCTTTGTTAGTTTATCGAAACCACGATTGGCAGAAATATCGGGGCGGACATATCTCATAAACTCCGAAACCGGCAAAGCTCCGCCGTAAAATGTAATTTCTTTCGTTTCAAGGGATGCTTCGCCTTTCAAAATATAGAAATCACTAACCCTTCCGATAGAATAAATCTGACCTAAGTCTGTTGCATAAGTTGATACAGTTCCGTCATACGTTCCCACGATTACAAGATCAACTGCATCAATCATAGGTATCAAATCCGTTGGTATATTGTAATCATTGGACTGCTGAACTTCATAGGACAATTCGGGATTGTCAACAGGCTTGATCTCTGTAAAGTACTTTATACCAAAAGTATCAAGGTCTGTGATTTTGATGTTTCCTTCTCTAAGTGCGTCAACAAGTTTCTGTTCACTACCGTCGGAATATTTTACAACGGTATAATCACTCTGAGGATTTCCAAAGATGTAGACATATACGTCATCTTCGTAAAACGGTTCTTCAACATCACTTTCCGAAACTTTGATTACGGTTATATCAACGACTTCTTTCTTTTTGTTAGTAAACAAGCTTTCCAAAAACTCTACGTCAAATTTACCGGATTCAATAGAACAACAATTTTCGTTAAAGGATATATAAGGAGTGGTATTCGAGGAAATGTTAACTCTCTTTTGTTCGTAGGCATTTTCATCAAGGAAAGTAAGCTCAAATGCAGATTCTATTGGCTTTACATAGTCCATATTTTTCAGCGTCATCGATTCAAGTGCATTGCAAAGGAATCCAACATCTTCTTTAGAGGTAAGCAACACGGTTTTCGTTGTTCCGTCTATAGGATCCCACCGTTTTACGTTGATAGCTTTTATGTTATCCGGAATTTCGATATTGACGGTGATAGGCTTGTTTATATCAGAAGAATCATCTATATCGGTATTAGCGTCGTTATTATTTGTAGTCTCTTGCT
>SVQJ01000017.1:3412-16815 GCA_015065395.1 Oscillospiraceae bacterium | reverse complement strand
AAATCTCTTGATTTCTCTTATGATAAGGAGTATCTTGAGAATATTCCCGCCAAGCTGACGGTTTCTACTCTGAAGCTGGATGTTCTGGGAAGCGGAGAAGAAGAGGCTACGAGCTTTGAACAAAGAACTGTAACGAAGCTTCCCGATAAAGCGCCCATCCCTTCATTTATGCAGGAAAAGGGCGTGGCAGACAGCGCTGAGCGAGGAACGGCAACTCACATCTTTATGCAGTTCTGTGATTTTGAGAATCTGGAGAAAAACGGTGCGGATAGCGAGCTTCAAAGACTTTTGGATATGCGGTTTATATCCGAAAGGGATGCATCTCTCGTCCGTCTTTCGGAAATTGAAAGATTTGCTCAGAGCGAGATATTTCAAAGACTTCTCGGTGCGAAAAGCGTTATTCGCGAGCGACGGTTCAATACTGTTCTTCCCGCTGCTGATTTCACCACAGATCCGTCACTTCGTGAAAAGCTTTTAAGGGATCAGACTCTTATCACGGTGCAGGGCGTTGTGGACTGCATCTTCACTGATGCAATGGGCAAAACGGTTCTCATGGACTATAAAACAGACAGGCTGACTGAAGCCGAGCTTGAAAATCCTGCTCTTGCTGAGGATAAGCTTTGTTTCAGGCACTCGAGACAGCTTTTGATATATAAGGAGATCTGCGAAGGAATGCTGGAAAGACCCTTTGACGAGGTGCTTATATATTCTCTTCATCTGGGCAGGGCGGTCAAGGTTTGTTGACAGCATTTTGATTTTTAATTTAACGATTCCCCTTTGAGAAAGGAAACTGAAATGTACACACGAATAGAAAATGAAGCGCGAAATCTTGCAGAGGAGCTGGTTTCGTGTGCAAAATTAACTAAAGGTCAGATAGTTGTTGTGGGATGCTCCACAAGTGAGGTCTGCGGAGAAAAAATAGGAACTGCAAGCGTTCCCGATGCAGCCGACGCCCTCTATCGCGGTCTGAAAAGCGTTTTTGCGCCTCTCGGTATTTATATTGCCGCCCAGTGCTGTGAGCACCTTAACCGTGCGATCGTTATAGAAAAGGCAGCGGTGCCCTATGCCGAGGCAGTCAATGCCGTTCCCATGCCCAAGGCGGGAGGATCCTTTGCCACCGCGGCATACAGAGAGGCTGAAAGCCCCGTAGTTCTTGAGCATATAAAGGCTGATGCGGGCCTTGATATCGGGCTGACTCTTATCGGTATGCATCTTAAGGAGGTTGCCGTTCCTCTTCGTCTTGAAACTAAAAAAGTGGGGTCGGCTCTCGTTGTTGCCGCGCGCACACGGGCTAAATTTATCGGCGGCGAGCGCGCTTGCTATAATGAAGAATTAATGTAAAAACCACTTTATATTTCGTTTTGTTTGTGATATAATATAATTTGGTAGCTTTTACATCCCAATATTTGCATTTTCGGAGGAAATATGGTATTCTCATCCCTTGAATTCCTGTTTCTGTATTTTGCTGCGACGATACTTGTTTATTTTATTGTTCCGTTAGCTCTCAGAAATGTGGTTCTTCTCATCGTCAGCCTGGCATTTTACGGCTGGGGCGAGCCAATCTATGTCTGCATCATGCTGTTTTCCATTATCGTGGATTACATATGCGGATATTTTGTTGGTAAATATCGTGATATAAACAAGAAAAAAGCCTTTCGGTTCGTTTTGGCCAGTGCTATTATAAACCTTTCCATTCTCGGCTTTTTCAAGTATTATACATTTATTATCGAGAACCTTCAGCTGCTTCCCTTTGATTTTCTCAAAAAGATCCCTCTTTTTGCAAACGTGGAGCTGCCTATAGGTATTTCCTTCTATACCTTCCAGACTATGTCTTATACCTTGGATATTTACAGAGGAGAAGCAAGGGTTCAGAAGAATATCGCTTCCTTCGGAGCTTACGTAACCTTATTCCCTCAGCTTATCGCAGGTCCCATAGTCCGTTATCAGGATGTTGACGACCAGCTTCGCAGCCGCCCTCACAACATTGATATGTTTGCATCGGGTATGCGAACCTTTATATGCGGTCTTGCTAAGAAGATACTTCTTGCAAACTGTGCGGGCGCGCTTTGGGACAGCTTCAAGGCGGGCAGTGCGGACGAGGCGACTATTCTCGGCGCATGGTTCGGAATCATATTCTATTCCTTCCAGCTTTATTTCGATTTCTCCGGATATTCCGATATGGCTATCGGCCTTGGAAAGATGCTGGGCTTCAATTTCAAGGAAAACTTCTTCTATCCCTATATTTCCAAGAGCGTCACCGAATTCTGGCGCCGGTGGCATATCTCCATGGGCACATGGTTCCGAGAATATGTTTATATTCCTCTCGGAGGAAACAGATGCAAGAAATGGAAGATGTACAGAAATATCATAGTAGTGTGGTTCCTCACCGGCCTTTGGCACGGTGCAAGCTGGAACTATGTTCTGTGGGGCCTTTATTACTGCATTTTCCTTCTCATTGAAAAAACGTTTCTCCTTAATATCCTCAAAAAGCTTCCCCGTGCAATTTCCCACGTATATACCCTTATAGTGGTGCTTTTCGGATGGCTTCTCTTTGTATTCGAGGATATTTCTGCAGGATTTGTTCATGTTGGGTATATGTTCGGCAAGGGTGTTGAAGGATTTACAAGTGTTGCTGTGACATACGATCTTGTAAGAAGCATTCCCTTTATAGCAATTCTTTGCATTGCATCCACACCTCTTCCCAAAAAGCTCTTTTATAAATTCTATACTATGGGCTCCTGGTCAAGATGCATCGTTGCCGTAGGATGCTTCGCTGCGCTTACGGTCTGCACCGCATATCTTGTAAACTCATCTTTTAATCCCTTCCTCTACTTCCGATTCTAAGAAAGGGGGCTATGTATTATGACTAATGAGATCAAGAAAAGAATGAAATCCGCTGATGATGTGGCGGCAGAGTATCTGGAATTGCAGCTTTCAATGAAAAAGGAAAGCCGCCTTGCCAATGTTCTGACTATAGTGCTCACTCTGGGATTCATATATACCTTTGCAGTGCTGTTCTGGGTCCTTCCCGATAAGGCAAAATCCGAATCGGAGAACAGAATGCTTGCAACCGCTCCCTCTTTTGAGATGGAGGGCTTTCTTCACGGTGATTTTACCTCTGAATTTGGCACCTATATGGCGGATCAGTTCCCTTTCCGTGATTGGTTTATAGGCGTCTATGCCACAAGTGAGACCCTGCAGGGAAAGGGAGAGACAAATGATGTTATTCTCGGCGATGACGGATATCTTTTCGCAAGAAACGATTTCCCCGATAAGGTGCGCGATCCTGAGGATGAAACAAAGATATACAATTATCTCGAAAGCAACTTGGGATCTGTTTCAAACTTTATTGCTGCCGCAAAGGATAAGGGCATTACCTGTATTCCTTCCTTCGCCGGCAGAAAGATAGATGTTCTTGAAAAGTATCTTCCCAAAACCTACGGTACCTATTACAGTGACCGTATTTGGAATATGCTTGGGGATTATTGCCGCGAGGGCGGCTTTGAGCCCTTGAATCTCCGAGATGCTCTTTCAGAGCTTGCTAAGGAAAGCGATGAGCAGCTTTATTACAGAACGGACCACCATTGGACCACTCTCGGCGCATATTACGCTTATTGCGAGATAATAAAGGCATTGGGAGAAACGCCTTATGCTCTCTCCGATTTTGAAAAAGAGACTGTAACCGAGGATTTCTTCGGAACCACCTGGTCCTCTGCCGGAACCCCCTGGACCGACGGTGATAAAATAGAATACTTCCGTTATGAGGATGACGGGGAGTATACAATGAAGATACTTGGAAAGATAGCCGACTTTGAAGGCTATGAGGGCTGTACCTACGAGACTGATGAAAGCGGAAAGAATTATACCGTTTTTAATTCCTTCTATGTTCGTGAATTCCTTTCCGAAAAGGATAAATATGCTTCATTCCTCGGAGGAAACTACGGTTATACGGAGATCCGCAAGAACACTGATGAGGAAAGAGAAACTCTCCTTGTTCTGAAGGATTCCTTCTCTCACAGCGTAGCACCTTTCCTCGCACGCCATTATGATCTTATAATGGTCGACCTGAGATATTATAAGACACCTATTCTCAGATTCTGTATGACAAATGAGATCGATAAGGTTCTCTTCCTTTACAACATGGAGACACTTACCGAGGCGGATTATCTTAAGGTTCTTAATGCAGGTCTGGGAGTGAAATAATAACGCGAAAGGATATGCTTTATGAAAAAAATCACTTCTTTTGCTTTAGCATTTGTCCTTTTGTTCTCACTTGCAGCTTGTTCTGCGGCATCTAAGGACAAAAAGGACGACGACACTACTCTTGAGGTTACCAATCCTCAGGGCTATGAGGATATTACCGCTCCTCCTGCCGATGCTGTGGATACTAAAAATGATCCGTCCGATGAAAGCGGGGAGGATACCACAGCAGAGGATACCACAGACAGCTCGGATGAAAAGATCGCTTCCGCTGACGATGCGATCAAAGCGGCAAGGGCGTTTCTTGGTGAAAGCGACCCTGATACAGGCTATAAATATGCCTATTCCTATAACGGGATGATGACCGATAACGGTGTTTTATATTTTAAGGTCCGTGTTTCCTGGTATATTGAGGAGCAGGAAAGATATTCTCTTTGCGGAGAGCTTCTTGTTAACGAGGACGGAGAGGTCCGGAAATATAATTGGTAATTTTTTGTGAATCAGGACGAAAATACTGTATAATAAGGTGAATTATGGCTAAGAAAGAAAAAACTCCCCAGTATAACGATCAATCCATAGAAAAGCTGGAAGGTGCGGACAGAGTCAGAAAACGCCCGGGTGTTATCTTTGGCTCGGACGGTATTGACGGATGTGCTCATTCCTTCTTCGAGATACTTTCAAACTCTGTGGACGAGGCGAGAGAGGGATACGGAAATGTTATCACCGTCACCGCCTATAAGGACCATTCCCTGGAGGTGGACGACCGCGGGCGCGGCGTTCCCATGGGGTATAACGAAAAGTATTCCTGCTATAACTGGGAGCTTATCTACTGTGAGCTGTATGCAGGCGGTAAATATAATAATAACCAGGGCGGCGGTGCTTACGAGTTTTCCCTGGGACTTAACGGTCTCGGTGCTTGTGCCACACAATATTCTTCGGAGTTTTTTGAGGTCTTTTCCTTTGACGGAGAATATGAGTCTCACATGGCCTTCAAAAAAGGATATCCCGTAGGCGAGCTGGAGGTAAGACCTCTTGAAAAAAAGGAACGGAGAACGGGAACGGTCACCTATTGGCGTCCCGATCTTGAGGTTTTCACGGATATTAATATCCCCAAGGACTTTTTCTGCGATGTGCTTGAAAAGCAGGCAGTTGCAAACAGCGGACTGAAGTTTGTTCTCAAGTATGAGAATCCTGATGGATCCTTTTATGAGCAGGAGTTCCTTTATCCCAACGGAATAAACGATTACGTGGCTCGACTTGCGGGTGACACGGCTCTTACTCAGCCCGTTTTGTGGAAAATGGGCGAGGTTACGGGACGGGACCGTGCGGATAAACCGGAATATAAGCTTATGGGCGAGGTATCCTTCTGCATTTCCAATACGGTTAATGTAATTGAGCATTATCATAACTCAAGCTTTCTTGAGCACGGCGGGTCACCTGAAAAGGCGGTGCAGAATGCCTTTCGATATTCAGTTGATAAAAAGCTGAAGGCTTTGGGAAAATACAATAAAAACGAATCTCCCATAAAATTTTCCGATATTGAGGACTGCCTTGTCCTTGTCACCAATTCCTTTTCAACTGCACCCTCATACGAAAACCAGACAAAGAAGGCGTTAACAAATACTTTTGTTGCCGAGGCTCTTACGGAGTTTTTGAAGGAGCAGCTGGAGATCTATTTTGCTGAAAATCCCGTAGAAACGGATAAATTCCTTACCCAGGTGCTTGTGAATAAGCGAAGCCGCGAAACTGCGGAGACCACAAGGCTCAACATTAAGAAAAAGCTGACTTCCTCCACTGACGTAATCAGCAGAGTGGAGAAATTTGTGCCCTGCAGATCAAAGGATCCGGAGATACGTGAGCTTTATATCGTTGAGGGAGATTCCGCGATGACCAGCTGTAAGCTTGGCCGAGATGCCGAATTCCAGGCAATAATCCCTGTAAGAGGAAAGACTCTGAACTGCCAGAAAAGCTCTTATGACAGAATTTTCAAGAGCGATATTATCGTGGATCTTCTCCGTGTTATCGGCTGCGGAGTCGAGATAAAAACGAAGGTGAAGGGTGATATCGTACCATTTGATATCAATGCTCTCCGTTGGTCCAAGATCATCATCTGTACCGATGCGGATGAGGACGGATTCCATATTCGAACCACTCTTCTTACACTTTTCAACAGACTCCTGCCCACGCTTATCAAGGAAGGCAGGGTATATATTGCAGAATCTCCCCTTTTTGAGATCAATACGAAAAACGACACCTTCTTTGCTTATAACGAGGAGGAAAAGTCGGAGATCCTTGCTTCTCTGGGAGATGGGAAATATACCATACAGAGGTCAAAGGGACTTGGCGAGAACGAGCCTGAGATGATGTGGAAAACTACTATGAATCCTGCAACGAGAAGGCTCATCCGTGTTTCCAAGGCGGATGCCGCGGAAACAGAGCGAGTTTTTGACCTTTTTCTTGGGGATAATCTTGCGGACAGAAAGGAATTTATTTCCCGCTTTGCTTCTCAGTATGCCGCAAAGGCTGATATTTAAGCTTTCAGAAAAAAGCGGACGCTTTTTTGAAAAAATACCCCGCAAAAATATTTATAAATGGCTACCTAAAGCTTGCAAGGCAAAAGGCGTCGTAACCTAAAAAGAATAAAGTGCGCAAAAATGAGCTCGTTCATTTTTGCGCACTTTATTTTTTAGGGCCTTTTTGCTTTTTCGATATTTTCGCTTTCTTAAAGTTCCTTTGGTTCTTTCCTTTCAAGGAAAGAATGAGAAAAATGCCTGACTGACACGCGAAATCGTAAACTTGCAAGACATTTTTCAAAGCATCGCAATGGAATCTTTACAGAATAATAAGGCAAAAATTTCCTTTGAATCCTGTTAATAAAAACACAATATATTGTGCTTTTAACATTGCAAAAAAACTTTTTATTGTTTTTCAAAAAGGCTTGAATTTGCAGAAAAAATACTGTAGAATAAGTACGCTGAAGGTAGAAATCTGACGAAAGGCAGGGAATTGAAATGGATCTCAGGAAATTAATAGTGGCTATCTCTGCGCTTTTGGCAGTAAGCGCAGTTTTTGTGAGCTGTGCCGTTCCTTATTCGGCAAACAAGCAACAAGAAGCAGCGTTTGATATGGTCGTTAACGATGAAAATGCTGTTTCCCGTCTGCCGTCGGAGACTGAGGCCGAGGACACGCAAGCGGTTGAAAAGCCATGCACTCAGGATACTGCGGATACGGAGAAAACTGAAACCGCTCCTCCTGAAACAATGCTTCCCGAAATAGAACCAAGTGACACAACGGCGCCCGCGCCCGAGACCGATACTCCTTCATTTGTGCCGGTGTCTCCGGATTATGCAGATTATGATCCCTCGATATTTGATAATGCGCTCTTTATCGGCGACTCCAGAACCGTGGGAATCAAAAACAACTCAAAGCTTGGCAATGCCGATGTTTTTGCCACAAAGGGTCTTAATATTTTCAGAGTTTTCAATGAGACGGTTGAAACCGGCAGTGCCGGAGAAACTAAGCTTATCCCCCTTTTGGAAAGCAAAAAGTACGATAAAGTGTATATCATGCTTGGCATTAATGAGATAGGCTATAATATTGATGCTATAAAGAACAAGTACAACGCGCTGATGGAAACGGTTCTTTCCCTTCAGCCTGATGCAACGGTGTTTATGTGTGCAAATCTGCATATCACCCACGAACGATCCTCACGTGATTCTACCTACAACAATGCAAGGCTTGATCTGATAAATGCGTTCATGGCGTCCTTTGCTGACGGAGAAAGGGTCAGGTATCTGGATGTTAACACGGTATTTGACGATAGTAACAGCGCCCTGGGAAAGGAATATGCGGCAGATGATTTCCATTTGCTCTCCCAGTACTATATCCAGTGGGGCCGCTGGCTTGCTTCAATGACATGATTCTTTTGAAAAAAGGGGCTGTAAAGGCCCCTTTTAATATTTAAGTTAAAAAGAAAGAACCGGATGAATTTGAAAAAGACAAGGGAACAAAGGTAAAAGGGCCTGCAAAAAAGAAAAAGCCTTGTAAAAGCATAAACAAGGCTTTTTCTTTTTATGAAGGTATGGAGCGTTGACTGTTTGTCAAGCTCCTTTTTTGTTTTTATGAATAGTAACCGATCTCAGGAAGTCCGAGGAAGATGGTATTCACATCTGCTCTTCTGGAGCCTGCCACGAAGAAATCAACGCAGGGGTTCTTTGAAAGATCAACGCTTGCGGGAACAGTAAATTCGGTATAATGGCTGATTCTCATTCCGTTGCTTTGAGCATAGGAGAGGAACGCAGTATATCTTGCCTCGTATTCCGCTCTCTGATTATTGTCTCCGTTAATATAATCGGAAACGTAGGTTGCGCCGAGACCCAGGATCTCGAAGCAGTTGAAGAGATTGGAAAGCTTTTTGATGCGGAAATCGTCGTTGCTTGTCTTATCGGGGTCGAATGCGTCGATGGCATTGAGAAGGAGATTTCTCATTTCCTCGTAATTCTCAACAAGATAAGCCGCGGAAACAAAGTCGTATGCGCGGTCGTAGTTACCGATGTAGCAGTAGGAGCTCTCCAAGGCGTCGTCAAATTCAAGACCAACTGCGTCGCCCGCTTCCTCGTACATCTGGATAAACTCGTAAATGTATTCCCAGCCCTCGCCGTAAGCCATCATGCAGTAGTCCTTAACGAGCTGATCGTATTCCTCAAAGCTCATGGTGGGGTTGAAGTTCATTTGGGATGCCAGATAAGCTTTCATGTTTTCGAAAAGGTATCCTGCGCCGCCGCTTCCCTCGTAGAACATACCGGAGACACCGTGCTCATAAAACCACTGGAAGTCATAGAAGATGGTGTAAACGTTGGGAATATCGAACATATAGTAGAAGTGGGTTTCGGGATAGTACCAGAGCCAGAATTCTGCGCCCGTTTCTGTGCACATCTCGTTCCACACGTCTATTCTTGCTTCAAATTCATCATTGGTATGGTTGAAGAAGGAGCCGTTCACACAGTCGCCGCTTCCCAGGTGGTGGTTTGCACAGTTGAAGCCTGCAAGCATGATTACCAGGTTTTCATCGGGGAGAACGTTTGTGGGGGTTTCGCGGGTATAGGTCCAGGTGAAAACCTCAAGACCGGGGTAATATGCCTGAATATCACGGGCTCCGCGGTTTGCAAGCTCAAGATAAACTCCCGTGTACGTTTTCTGATCTGCCGCCTTCTTGCAGTTTCGGCAGGTGCACCAGTTTGAGTTATCGTTGAGAGAGAAGGAGTAGCAGTTGGTATCATCCTGGTAAAGGATAGGATAGCCTCTTGCTTCGATCATGCGGATGGTATCAAGGAATCCGGAGAAAAGGATATCGTAATCATCCTGGAGTGTTGCACAAGGCTCCCATTTGGTCTGATCCTGGTATTCACCGGACTGATATTTTGCATAGTATCTTGCTTCCAGAGGGGTTACGCCGTCATCCTCGGGCATGGTACCCGTACCCATCTGCCAGTAATAGTCGTAGGAGTGGATGTTGTTGAACACGGGGCCGACGAATCCGCCGTAATAATCAAGGGATTTCTTCTCGTTCTTGTATTCGTAGCTCTGGGAGCCGTTAAGTCCGCGGGCAAGGTAGAAATAATCACGTCCGCTTCCGCTGAGGGTGGATTTGGAATGTCTGAATCTGAAGGGGGGCACGAAGGTTTTGTCCGTGTCCTCGGGGATGTCAACCCATCTGGTCTTCTTGCTATACGTACCCTCGCGGGCAAAGAAATTGTAGCCGAGATAATCCTCTACTATCTCGTATGCGGCATACATATTACCTCTGTGGGTACCGTAGATATGAAGATCTCCGTTTTCAACGTAATAGGTGTAGCCCTCGTGGCCCAGCTCTGCGCCCTGCTCGCTGTCATCGGTAACGTGGTGGAGATAGATCGCACACTCGCCGCTCGCGCTTCCTCTTTCAATGGGGAGAGCGATGCCGGTTGCATCCTTTATGTATTCGTAAAGGATCTCGCACGCCATGTAAAGATTGCTGTCGTAGGAGGTATCCTCGGGTATAACGATGGAATAGGTATCTATATCCTTACCGCCGATGGTAAGTCTGTATACCTGCTTGTTATCGCCGTAATCATTGGGAGATGCGGCACCGGAAAGGCACAGCTTGATATAGTAAAGGTCCTTTGCGTCAAAGGCTCCGTCTGCGGTGAAATCACACGCCTGGGCATCCATTTCATAGCCGTCTATGCCTTTAATGTTTGCGGTCATGTACAGTGCGTCCTTTGCGTCAACGCTTGAGTCGCAGTTAACGTCGCCCAGGGCGAAGTCTCGGTTACGCATAATATTGGGAGCAACGTCAAGGTTGTGCTCGTCTGCAACGTCGGGATTGTACTGGGCTGCAAAAACGCCGATACAGGAGGACGCCAGCATGACAAAGCAAAGTATTGCAGATAAAAGTTTTTTCATTTTTCTTTCCTTTCGTATATGTGATTTTAATTCATGATTTGGGAATGGATTTTGCATAATCAAACAAAGGAAAATATTGTAAACCGTTCCGATATTATGTGATATTTTCCAATATTACGTGCAAAATCACCGTATATAATAATTCTATCACAAAAAAATCCGATATACTATTGAAAAATCATGCTCTTGTATGTTAAAATCATAACTAAGATGATCTGCAGGGGGTAGTTATGCAATTTGAGGTGTTTTCCCTTGGACGAATGCCAAAGGTGTCGGTCACGTCCATAGGCGGAGCGGATGAACAGAAATATACAAAAAACAGCCCGATTCTCAGAAGCTCCTTTGTTATTCATTATTGTTTTGCAGGGAGGGGATATTTTCTCGGGAACCCGGTGAGAGCAGGTGAGGGTTTCATTTTTCTTCCAGGGCAGACTGTGGAATACCACCCTTCTCAAAGTGATCCGTGGGAGTATCTTTGGTTTATAATTGAAACGGAGGACATGGACTTCTTTATAGATTTCTATAATGCAGATAAAGAGACCGGTATATTCAGATATGATTTTCCCCATGTGATCGAAGAGCAGTTTCGTGCACTGAAGAGAAAGACCGTGCTTTCGATCAGTCCTTTGGAGACCCTCAGTATATATCTGAATATTCTGATGCGTCATTCCGCACCTTCAAGAAGCAGCAGTATGGCGAAAATATATGCTGTGTCCGCTAAGGAATACATAGAGAGCAATTATTATCTTCACCCATCCATCGGTGAGCTGGCAAAGCACTTGAATATAAGTCAATCTTATCTGTACAGAGTGTTTTTTGAGGAATTCGGCGTATCTCCGAAGGAATACCTGAGCCGATTCTGCATGGAGCAGGCAAAGGCGCTGTTGCGTTCAAGCGATATGAATATTTCTCAGATAGCCGCCTCGGTGGGATATAACGATGTTCTTTCCTTTTCTTCGTTTTTTTCCAAAAGAAAGGGCTGTTCTCCCACTGAATACAGAAAACGTACCAGAGATATCGTTGGTAAACGGTAAACCCCGTGCGCCTTTTTGTTAAAAGCAGCCAAAATAAAGTGAAAACGGTTGATTTTGCACCTTTTCGGTGATATAATTAAAAAAAACATCAAAGGAGAACCAAACCAATGTCCAATAAAGTACTTGTTGAAACCAGCGCACGTCACGTGCACCTTTCCGCTGCAGACATCGAAACTCTCTTCGGTGCAGGCGCAACTCTTACCCACAAGAAGGATCTCAGCCAGCCCGGACAGTTTGCTTGCGAGGAAAGAGTAACTCTCGTAGGCCCCAAGAAGTCCATTTCCAATGTTATCATTCTCGGACCTGCAAGACCTGCTACCCAGGTTGAGGTTTCCTATACAGACGCGAGAACTCTCGGCGTTGCAGCTCCCGTTCGTGAGAGTGGCGATGTTGCAGGCAGTGCTCCCTGCAAGATAGTAGGACCCGCAGGCGAGGTTGAGATTTCCGAGGGTGTTATCGTTGCAAAGCGTCACATCCACTTCACTCCCGAAGAGGCAGCTGCTGCAGGAGTTGAGGATAAGGAGATCGTTTCCGTTAAGATCGAAAGTGCAGACAGAAGCACAGTATTCGGCGATGTTGTTGTTCGCGTAAGCCCTAAGTTTGCAGGAGCAATGCATATCGATACCGATGAAGCTAATGCTGCTTGCGCATTCGGACAGTGCTACGGCGAGATCATTAAGTAATTTTTTTCAAAATTCTGCATACAGTAAAAACGGCTGACATTGCGAGACTTCCCATAAGGAAGTCTCGCAGTTTTATTCGCCAAAAGGCGAGTGGTATTCGCTTCGCGAGGTTTGTCGGCGTTTTCAAAAAGCGACCGTATCATTCATGCAACTCCGATTTGAAAACAGTGAGGTATATATGTTCAAATACAATTCACCGGTCTGGCAGAGCGATGTGATCTCCCACCCTCGGGTGGGGCATGCTTTTTCCACCCGAAACGGAGGAGTTAGCACGATCTCGCATCTTGCATCTATGAATACCGGCTTTTTCCGCGGCGATGATGATATAACTGTCAAGAAGAACATATCTCTTCTTTGCTCTTATGCCGGTATTGGTGACCGCGTCGTGGGGACTCCCCAGATCCACTCTGCCGAGATAAGAAGGGTGGGACGTGAGAATATCGGCGAAGGAATCGACCGGGACGTTCCTTTTCCTTGTGATGGGTTCGTAACTGATGAGCTGGGAGTGAGTCTTATAGTAAGAGTTGCAGATTGCACACCGGTTCTTCTCCTGGGTATAAGAGAGGACGGGTCGCCTGTTGTAGCGGCTCTTCACGCAGGCTGGAGAGGAACTGCTGCAGGCATTGCACCTAAGGGAGCTTCTATTCTCCGCGATATGGGAGCGAAAAGGATTTTTGCCGCTATCGGTCCGTGTATTCATTCCTGCTGTTATGCTGTGGGGGAGGATATGAAAAGCACGGTGGAAAAGCTTCAAGGTAAAGAGTTTGCAGATCAGTTTATAACCGAACGTGACGGTAGGCTTTATGCCGACATAGCTTCCATGAATCTGCAGCTTCTTATGGATGCAGGTGTTGAAAAAACGGATGTGCTGAATGAATGCACTGCCTGCAAGCCGGAGCTTTATCACTCTCACAGGGCAACAATGGGTGTTCGCGGCACCATGGCGGCAGTTATAGGCATAAAGTGATCGTGCAAAGCTTTTGCAAAAACTCTGCCCCATATTATATTAACAAATGTCTATCAAATGAAAAAGCATAAAATC
>SVQJ01000017.1:0-3402 GCA_015065395.1 Oscillospiraceae bacterium | reverse complement strand
GGCGGAGATTTTATGCTATAATGTTTACATAAACAATTAAATTCAAAGGAGAACAGAACCAATGAACAGATTTGTACTCAACGAAACCTCTTATCACGGCAAGGGCGCAGTCAGCGCAGTTGCAGAGGAGATCAAGGCAAGAGCATTTAAGAAGGCTTTTGTTTGCTCTGACCCCGACCTTATCAAATTCGGTGTTACCGCAAAGGTGACAAGTGTTCTTGAGGCAGCAGAGATCCCTTACGAGATATATTCCGATATCAAAGCCAATCCCACTATTGAGAATGTTCAGGCAGGCGTCAGTGCATTCAAGGCAAGCGGTGCTGATTGTATCGTAGCAGTTGGCGGCGGCTCCTCCATGGATACAGCTAAGGCTATAGGTATTATCATCACAAACCCCGAATTCAGCGACGTTCGCTCTCTCGAGGGAGTTGCTCCCACAAAGAACAAGTGCGTTCCCATTATTGCAGTTCCCACCACTGCAGGTACCGCTGCTGAGGTAACTATCAACTATGTTATCACCGACAGCGAGAAGAACCGCAAGATGGTATGCGTGGATGTACACGATATTCCCGTTGTTGCAGTTGTTGACCCTGATATGATGGCTACAATGCCCAAGGGCCTTTGTGCAGCTACAGGTATGGATGCTCTTACTCACGCTATCGAGGGTTATATCACCAAGGGTGCCTGGGAGATGAGCGATATGTTCCATCTGAAGGCTATTGAGATAATCGCAAGAAGTCTCAGAGCTGCTGTTAACGGTTGTGATTGCGGCAAGGAGGGCATGGCTCTCGGTCAGTATATCGCAGGTATGGGCTTCTCTAATGTAGGTCTCGGTATCGTTCACTCTATGGCTCACCCTCTCGGAGCTCTTTACGATACTCCCCATGGGGTTGCAAACGCTATCATTCTTCCCACCGTTATGGAGTACAATGCGCCTGCAACAGGTGAGAAGTACCGCGATATCGCAAAGGCCATGGGCGTTTGCGGAGTGGACGCTATGAGTCTTGAGGAGGCAAGAAAGGCTGCGATCGATGCAGTTCGTGCACTTAGTGCAGACGTCGGCATCCCCGCAGATCTTAAGGAGATCGTTAAGGCAGAGGATATTCCCTTCCTTGCACAGTCTGCTTATGACGATGCTTGCCGTCCAGGAAATCCCAGAGAGACAAGCGTCGAGGAGATCACAGAGCTCTTCAACTCTCTTATATGACGAATGCATTTTTGTGCAGGCAATGAATAGGTAAAAAGTGAGCCCCCGAAAGGCGCAGATGGCGCTTTTCGGGGGCTTCGGCATAAAGGACAAAAATCAGCTTCGGTCAGCTGTTTGCGGTATTTCAAAAGGGTTGTGATTATAATTTGAGCTTGTGTCTTATGACGCTATTTTATTCTTGCGAGCCTTTTGATTCCCGTTTTCAGTGCTTTTGAAAAGATATTTATCTCTTCCTCGGTGTTAAGATGGGAAATGCTCACTCTGACGGAGCAGTCAGCTTCTTCTTTAGGAAGCCCGAATGCTTGGAGCACGGAGCTTATTGCGCCGCCCCGTGCAGAGCAGGCACTTCCGGCGCTTATGCAGATCCCTTCTCCCGAGAGATAATTCAGCATAGTTTCGCTTTTTATCATCGGGAGGGTGAGATTAACGATACCATCATAGCCATTTACGGGGCGGTTTATACGAACCTCTTGGGGAAGCTCGTTTTCAAGAGCCGCTCTGAGGGAGCGGACCCTTTCAATTCTTTCACCCATTTGGCGCATTCCTTCAGTTGCGGCTTCTCCGAACGCACATATTGCGGGAGTGTTTTCCGTGCCGCTGCGAAATCCCATTTCCTGTCCGCCTCCCAGGGTCACGGGAACCAGCCTTTTTCCCGTAATGACATCTGCTGTGATGAAAAGCGCCCCGGCACCTTTGGGAGCATTGATCTTATGGGCGCTGACCGTCAGAGCATCAATTCCCAGGGATTTGGGTGTGAAGCGCATCTTCATATAGGCCTGAACGCAATCGCAATGGATGAAAGCTTTGGGAGCGGCCGCTCTTACCAGCCTCGCCGCTTCTGCCACATTGTATACAGCTCCGGTTTCATTATTAACCAGCATAAAGGATGCAAGGATACAGCTTTGGTCGCATCGTTGGCGAATAAAGTCCAGATCAAGCTCGCCCCCTGCTGTAGGTACTCTCAAAACCTCGAAGCCTTCTTTTTCGAGACCGGCGCAGGGCTTTTCCACGCTGGGGTGCTCGCTGTCGGAAATAAGTATTTTGCCTTTGGATGTGCCTTTCACGGGGCGGTCCTTTGCAAAAACGCTTCCGAACACAGCAAGATTATTCGCTTCGCTTCCGCTTGAAGTAAAGATGATGTGCCCGTCGGACGGGCGTCGCACTCCCAGAGAGAGGCCTATGCTCTGTCTTGCATTTTCCAGCATTTTGTGTGCATCGTTGCCCATAGCGTGAACGGAGCCGGGGTTTCCGTAGCAGACGGACAAAGCCTCTCTCATTTTTTTGAGAGAGGCATCCGAGGGGCGCGTTGTTGCGCTGTTATCCAGATATATAATACTCGTTTTGTCCATAACACAGATCATTTGAAGGTAAATGTATCGATTACCTTTTCCAGGTCCTCAAGATGGTTCTCATAATACTTGGGGATGGAGGTGTACGTAATGAAATACACATAGCTGTCCTTGACAACGGCGGTGATGATGTATTTATACTCATCGTCGCCGATCTTTCCGGAAAACTTATATTCCTTACCGTTGACGCCGTCTATACGGGCATCTGCCTCAATGATCTCTCCCACGTCACTGAAGGTCTTTTCGATCTCGGGACGGAACTCTTCCCACCAGCTTTCAACGGTGACACCGCTTTTTGTGATATTGAAGGCGGTGGTGGAAATGCTGGTCTGATCTCCGGAGGAATAGTAGGCGCTTGTGTACTTATCGCTTCTGTCCACGCGCCACATCCCCTCAACATCGGGAACATACATATAGTAGTCTGCATCATCGGAGGAGATGAGCTTCATTCCGTCGGGGACATCGGAATTCTTCTTTGCACAGCCGGCAAATGAGCCAAAGCAAAGGATTATGCAGAGAAGGAGGGAAACAACAGATACTTTTTTCATGATAAATGATCCTGTTCTTTCAGATTATTCGTAAATGGGGTATTTTTCACAGATAGCAGTAACCTGCTCACGGATATAATCAGCCTTTGCGTCGAAATCAGTTGCCGTAAGGGTGATAAGCTCGCTGAGCACCTTCATATCTTCAACGCCCAGACCTCTGGAGGTAACTGCGGGAGTACCGATGCGGATACCGCTTGTTACGAAGGGCTTTTCGGGGTCGTTGGGGATGGAGTTCTTATTTACGGTGATATAAACCTCATCAAGCTTCTTTTCCAGATCCTTGCCGGTTATATGCATG
>SVQJ01000177.1 GCA_015065395.1 Oscillospiraceae bacterium | reverse complement strand
ATCTGCGAAAAATTAGGCAATGAAGCCTTTAACAGCTTACCGCTTTTCTATTCCGGAAGCATTGCCCCCGATGCGATCCATGCGAGAGCTGGCTACAAAAGAGAATTCAAAAAGCACACTCATCTCACAGAGGGGATCGGGGGTGCCGAGTTTTTGATTCCGGAAAAGGTGGCGATTTTCCACGAAAGGCTTCGGGATTACATAAGCAAATATCTCGATCGCCAAAGCGAGGAATACGATCTTTATCTCGGATACGTTGTTCATTTGGTTACGGACGAGTTTTTTAACATAAATCTCAGAAAAAGGATCGTTGACCTTGCCGCAAAGGAAGGTATCCCGGCTGAGGGTCCTGAGCTTGCGCGAGCAATACTTTCCGACATGGACATCATTGATAAAGAGATAATGGCAAAATATCCTTTCAAAAACGATGTGAAATCCAATCTTTCTGCTGCTTGGGATCTGGAAATTGCCGATATGGTTACAAAAGATGAAACGAACTCCAGCAAAAGCTGGGTCATAAGCAAGCTTTTCGATCCGGAACACAGTGAAACCGAGGCAAAATATTATAATTACGGTGAAGCCATTGATTTTATTTACTTTTGCCGTGATCAAATAATCGAAAGATTTTCCCCGGACGGTGATTTTCCCGCCCTCTTTTGAAAGCCTATTTTTTCTATAACTATTGACAAGAACTTTATTCTTATGATATAATCCCTATATCAGTATTGATTACAATTTTGGAGGTATACACCAATGAGCAGAATTAAGACTATTGCTACCAGAGATATGCAGAAGTCCGCAAAGAACGGCGGCTGCGGCGAGTGCCAGACTTCTTGCCAGTCCGCTTGCAAGACTTCTTGCGGCGTTGCTAACCAGAAGTGCGAAAACAAGAACTCTGACAAATAAGTTTTTGCAGCCTAACGAACGCTGTCTTTTTCAAAAGACAGCGTTTTAATTTGTGTATAGAGGACATTAGTATGGTACATCAGTATAAACTTTCAGGTTACAATATCGTTCTTGATACCGCCTCCGGCGCAGTTCACTGTGTTGACGAAGTGGCTTACGATATTATCGCAATGTATAAGGATCACTCATGCGAAGAGATAAAGGGTGAGATCCTTAAAAAGTATTCACATCTTCCGGATGTTACCGCAGAGGAAATTGAAGAATGCCTTGGCGATATCAAGGCTCTTGTTGATGCCGGAAAATTATTCTCCGAGGACAAATACGAAAAGCTCGCCTATAATTACAAAAACGAAAGCAATGTTGTTAAAGCGCTTTGCCTTCATGTTGCTCACACCTGCAATCTCAACTGCTCTTATTGCTTTGCAAGCCAGGGCAAATATATGGGCCACAGAGCACTTATGTCTTATGAAGTAGGCAAGCAGGCCTTCGACTTTCTTATTGCAAACTCCGGCTCCAGACGGAATCTTGAGGTGGATTTCTTCGGCGGCGAACCCCTTATGAACTGGGATGTGGTCAAGCGCCTCGTTGCTTACGCCAGAAGCATCGAAAAGGAACACAACAAAAATTTCCGCTTCACCCTCACAACAAACGGAGTTCTTATTGACGACGATGTTATCGACTTCTGCAACAAGGAAATGAGCAATGTTGTTCTCTCCCTTGACGGAAGACGGGAGATAAACGATCATTTCAGAGTTGACCACGAGGGTCGCGGAAGCTACGATACCATCGTTCCCAAATTCAAAAACTTTGTTGAAAAGCGCGGCGGCCGCGATTACTATATGCGCGGAACCTTTACCCATAACAACGTGGACTTTACAAATGACATTTTCCACATGGCAGATCTTGGATTCACCGAGCTTTCCATGGAGCCTGTCGTTTGTCCTCCCGACGATCCCTATGCACTCACCGAAGAGGATCTTCCCAAGCTCTTTGAGCAATACGAGATCCTTGCAAATGAAATGGTTCGCAGAAAGAAGGCAGGAAACGGTTTCACATTCTATCACTATATGCTTGACCTTGAAAACGGTCCCTGTATTTACAAGCGCATCACCGGCTGCGGCTCGGGCACGGAATATCTTGCCGTTACTCCCTGGGGTGATCTTTATCCCTGCCATCAGTTTGTGGGTGACACGAAATACATCATGGGTGATATCTGGAGAGGTATCGTTCGAACCGATATACAGGACTCCTTCCGCTCCTGCAACGCTTATGCAAGGAAAGAATGCAGAAAATGCTGGGCACAAATGTATTGCTCCGGCGGCTGTGCTGCCAATGCTTATCACGCCACAGGTGATATCCACGGAATTTACAGCTATGGCTGCGAGCTGTTTAAGAAGCGTATTGAATGCGCGGTTATGATGAAGGTTGCCGAAGCTGAGGCATGAATATGACAACTCCTATCGCCGATTTTATTGACAAATACATAGATTCAGACTCTGCACGATTCCACATGCCCGGCCACAAAGGCGTTGGAGAAACTGAGAAATACGATATAACCGAAATAGGCGGTGCTGATGTGCTTTATTCGGCGAACGGGATCATAAACGAAAGCGAAAATAACGCTTCTTCCCTTTTCGCTACCGCTCACAGCTACTACAGTACCGAGGGATCTACCCTGGCTATAAAGGCAATGCTTGCATTGACAACTCTGGATCGATTTTCTTCACAGGGCCGCCCTTTGATACTTGCCGCCAGAAATACGCACAAGGCTTTTATCTCAGCCTGCGCTCTTCTCGACCTTGACGTTGAGTGGATGTTTCCAAAGGAATTCACCCATCTCTGCGAGTGCCTGCTGAGTGCAGATGAAGTTGCTTTGGCTATAAAAAACGCAAAGGTGCCCCCCTGTGCCGTTTATCTCACATCACCTGACTATCTTGGCAATATTGCTGATATCAAAGGGATCGCCGTGGTTTGCAAAAATGCCGGTATTCCCTTGCTTGTTGATAACGCACACGGAGCTTATCTGAAATTTCTCACACCTTCCCGTCACCCGATAGACATGGGAGCAGCAATGTGCTGTGATTCCGCTCACAAAACGCTCCCCACTCTTACGGGCGCAGCTTATCTTCACGTTTCAAAGGATTACAGCCGCTTTTGCAATAATGCACGGCGTTTTCTAAGTCTTTTTGCTTCCACCAGCCCTTCTTATCTCATTTTGAGAAGCCTTGATCTTTGCAATAAATATCTATCGGATGAATTCTCATCAGAGCTTTCTCACTGTATTGAAAGAACCGAACATATCAAAAAAAAGCTTTCGGATATGGGAATTTCCACAAAAGCAAGTGAGCCGCTGAAAATAGTTATTGAAGCAAACAAAATCGGATATTCGGGAAATGAGCTTTGTGATGCTTTAAGGGAAAGAGCCATCGAAGCCGAGTTTTCTGACGGAGAATTCGCAGTTATGATGACATCCCCGAAAAACACGCTCAAGGACTTTGAAAAGCTTTCATCAGCCTTTGAGGAGCTGACTATAAAAGAAGCGATAATACAAAAGAAACATAAGGTCATTCCCCCTGTAAAAGTAATGTCGATACGAGATGCAATGCTGTCCCCATGCGAAAGGATAAAAGCTAAAAACGCGCTGAACAGAATCTGCGCATCCTTTGCTGTATCGTGTCCTCCTGCGGTTCCCATAACCGTTTGCGGAGAGTTGATCGGTGAAAACCAGCTCGAGCTTTTCGATTCTTACGGCATTGAATATGTTGATATCTTAAAAATTGAAAAAAATGATTGAGAATTTTGAAAAAGATATTGACAATAGAACCAAAGGAATGTATAATAATTAGGCTGTCAGTTCTGAGACGACCGCTGACAGCGTACGGAGAAGTACTCAAGAGGCCGAAGAGGC
>SVQJ01000176.1 GCA_015065395.1 Oscillospiraceae bacterium | reverse complement strand
GATTTGAAACCGATATCGGGTATTTCTATTCTTCAGCAGTAGCTGCAGGAACCGGAGGAGACGCTGTATATGCGGTGGCGGGTCCCGCCTCTCTTAATACCGATAAGCTTTCAGCCGTTTATTTTAATAAGACTCTTGTTGAAAAAGCAGGACTTCCTTCTCCTTACAGCCTTGTAGACTCGGGTGAATGGACCATCGATAAATACATTGAGTATATTACGAAGGCAGATGCCCTTGAGGGGGAGTATTACGGCTTTTGCGCAGGCAATCCTTCCACCTATCTCGTTGACCTTTTCTATTTCGGCTCAGGTCATAAGCTGACAGAAAGCTATCTTGGATATTATCCCTCTCTTAACGTGGGTAAGGAAGGGGTCAGCCAATCTGTTGAAAAGATAAGGGCAGCTACCGATGTAAATAAATCTCAGGGCAGTGCACTTACCGCTGTGGATATCTTCAAAAGCGGAAATACCCTCTTTCTCATAGATACTCTCGATACAATGAGGGGCCTTACGAATTCCTCCGTTGATTGGGGTATACTCCCGATCCCGAAGGCGAATGCACAGCAGGAAAAATACGTGAGCCTTGCCTTTTATGAAAATGCAATGTTCTTCAGCGCACTTCCCACCACTCCCGATTATGAGCTGACAGCGGATCTTATCACCTGTATCAATATCCTGTCATACGGTTATACCACCGATGCATACGTTACCAATGCGGCTTATTATCATCTCAGAGATAATCAGTCTATCAGAATGCTTGCCGCTATCGTGGAGAACCCTGCCTTTGATCTTGCTTATTCCTTTGCGAGCACCAATGAGGCCATCCCCTCGGCTACCTATATAGCAATAAGAAATGCGGTTTCCGGTGTTGCCACCGTTGAAACTTATATAAACCGATGGAAAACAAGATTTGAAAATGCTATGTATAAGCTGTTTGATACAGAGCAGTAAACGGAGGAAATAATGTATATCAATGAAAAAGCAAGAAGCGAGGGGCGAACTCCTCTTGACGTTGTAAAAGCTGCATTCGGCAGTCGGCTTTGCGGATATTCCGACGGAGAGTATTTGAGCTTTGACCGTAAATATGCCCTGGGTGCCACGGGAATGCCCTATTATATGCCTGTTTGCCTTTATGCTCTTAACGATCCTTGTATTTTAGCTTATCTTTATGATTGCGGCAAGGGA
Source organism: Oscillospiraceae bacterium (assembly GCA_015065395.1). GTDB lineage: Bacteria > Bacillota > Clostridia > Oscillospirales > CAG-272 > Avispirillum. The sequence continues at coordinate 2,649 of SVQJ01000176.1, read as the reverse complement.
AATCATCTTTTTGATTTTGCAAACGGTCTTTCTCATTATACCGAAGATGGAGAAAAAGCGCTTCCCGAAAATGTGAAGGATGCTTTGCTTTCACTTTTTGCCCGACTTGACAAAAGTGCAGGCTATATAGATGACGAGGGAGCTCATGTTATAGATCTTAAAGCGGTTCCCGTGGGACCTCATTTTGATGTAAATCTTCTTCTCGGAAACCGTGTCGGTTTTGAAAATCCTCTCCTGACAACTCCAAAGGCTGCCCTGGATTCGCTGGGCAGAGGCTCTTTCAGAGGAAAGGGTGAGGACCAGGTCCTTGCAAACAGATACGTATGGCGTATGGAGGAAAACGGCGAGCCTGTCAACCGACAGTTTTATTTGTATGAGGATGGAAAGCAGATATTCTACAGCGCAGACGTTGATGTGAACGTAAAGAGCGCTCAGTGCCGCCACCTTCAGAACAGAACCGTTATTACATACGAGACCGAATGTGGACTTAAAATAACGAGAACGATCTTTATTATCCCTCATGAAGAGGATATGCCAGATGCGGTCGAAGCTCAGAGAGTTGAGATCGAGAACTGTACGGACAGAGAAAGAAATATCCGTATCGTGTTCACGGGAATGCTGGGCGTTTTTGATACCAGCGGAGTGTTCAACGATATAGTTTACGTTAATATCGTTCATGAATCAGGTCTTCTCCGTAACGGAGAAGTGCCCGTTGCCGTTTCTCCCCGTCTCCACCCCAAGTACGGAAGATATGCCAGACGCTTTGCAACTGTTCTTGCAAACGGCGAGTATTTCGATGAGTTCTGCGTTAATTACCGTGAGTTCATGGGCAGCGGCGATATCAAGCATCCTGAAAACGGTGCTAGACTTTCCTGCCGCCAGAACAGAAAGGATGCGGCATTCTTTGCTCTTGCAAAGTCACTCACTATCGGTTCGGGAGAGAAGGGAATTGCCGATTCCTACGCAGGCATGGTTTCTCATGACGATGACGTTACCGAGAAATTCCTCCGTCAGGCTAATAACTTTATAGAAAAGTACAGAGATCCCGAGGCTCTCAGCGATTCCTATAAAAAGGTCGTTGATTTTGTCGAGAACTATTCTTCATATATTACCTTCAATTCGGAAGACAGAGTAATGAGTTCCTATATCTCAAAGAACCTTCCTTTCCAGGTGCTCTATCAGTCCTTTGTAACGAGAGCATTTGCATGGACGAATAAGTCCGGCCGTAAGGTAGGCTTCAGAGAAATACAGGATATGTATGCGTCCATGTATTATATGACCGCAATGGGTAACTCCGGCCTGGCCCGTGATATGATATCTCAGTGGGCGTCAAACGTTTTTGAGGATGGCTATGCATATCATAATTTCTATTGGTACGGCGACGGTGCGGGAACGGGAAGCGATGACCAGCTTTGGCTCATGCAGGCTGTATACAGATATGTAATGCTCACGGGAGATATCGGCTTTGTTGACTGCGAGCTGCGCGTTGCGGGAAGCGATAAGAAGAGAAAGCTGTTTGATACTATGATGGCGGCAGTCACCTATTCAGGCTGTATTTCCGTGGGTGAGCACGGACTTCCTCTCCTTGATCATCTCGACTGGAACGATTGCTTAAAGCTTGATTATGACAGCATCAGTGCCCCCGAAAAAATGGAGCTTTACAGAAAGCAGATAGCCGAGCGCTCACAGGAATGGGGCGCAAGATTTGAGAGCCATTACTGCGAAAGCGTCATGAACGCGTTTCTATTGAAGATCGCTTATGATAATATGGCAGTCCTTGCCGATCTTTCCGGAAGAGAAGAAGAGGCAAGTTGGCTTCGCGAAAAGTGCACAGCTTTGTGCGATGATATTCACAAGCACGCATGGAAGGGCGATTTCTTTGCCCGTTGTCTTATCAATAATCCCGAAAAGGGCTATACGTATCTGGGAGCCGGCGGCGACGGACTCTCCCTCGACCCCCAATTCCCAGGTTCATATTGGCTCAATTCCTTCTCGTGGGCGCTTCTTGCAGGATGTGCAACAGAGGAGCAGATGAGGATCATGCTGGACAGCGTTAATAAGTATCTCCGTACTCCGGCAGGACTTACCCTTACCTCTCCCTGCGATCTTGATAAGGTTTCAGAAACCACCGCAATGGATCATTATTTCCACGGTGACCGTGAAAACGGCGCAGTTTTCAAGCACGCAACAATGATGGCAACATCGGCAATGTTCAAGGCTTGTAAGGTAGTAAAGGACGAAAAACTGGCTTCAGAGCTTGCAGAATGTGCTTTCTGGATGCTTGATCTGGTGTTTCCTTATCAAACCTTGAAAACACCTTACGTAACAAAGGGCAATCCCAGATTTTGCACCCAGTATAATAACAGCGAAACAGGGGAGAATATCGGACCCATGCTTTCGGGAACCGCAAGCTGGCTGTCTCTCACCGTGTATGAATTCTTGGGTATCTCCCACGTGGACGGCGGAATAGATCTCAAGCCTGTTCTTCCCTTTGAGACCACACGGGCAAGCTATGTTGTGCGTGTGGACGGTACGGAATTTGATATCACGGTGGAGAAAGCAAAGGGCTTTGCCCGTCCCTCGGAGAGCACCGTGTATACCTTTGACGGACGGATCTGCCACAGCGTCATTCCCAATCCTCGCGACGGT
>SVQJ01000175.1 GCA_015065395.1 Oscillospiraceae bacterium | reverse complement strand
CATTTTTTCACTCTTCTATCTGTCCATTAATCTTGACAAGTTTCGAAAAGGCAGCTTTTCTCCCTTTGGTCGAAAAGCGTCTTCATTATGTTAGATCGAAAAGCAACAGGTTTTACGTTTTTCGCCTTTTTCCCCTTATCTCAAGCAAAAGAAACAGACCAAAGAGGGTCTGTTTTCTTGGACCACTGACAAAGGGCAAAATATTTAACTAAAAAACGTGTCTTTTTCGGCATTTCTACTCAAAATCCCAAAGAGGGGACTTTTTTACTTTTCTCAAAATCAACGCACAGTTTATATGAAATCATTTTTAAGTCGCTTCCGTATTTACAAAAATTATGGCACAATATAGACATGGTAGCGGAATAGAAATGATGAGGTGATACTATGCAAGAAACTATGGGACAAATCATTAAGCGCTTAAGAAAGGAACGGAATTTTACGCAGGAAGAACTTGCAGAACAGTTGGGTGTTACTTGCCAAGCTGTTTCAAAATGGGAAAACGACTCCGGACTTCCCGATATTTCTCAGGTTGTTCCTCTGGCTGTTGTTTTTGGTGTGTCTACTGATGTCTTGTTTGGAAGATATAACGCAAACGATGACGCAACGGTAGATGATATTATAAGAGAAGCAAAAGCCCCGCTAAAAACAGATAACAGCAATTACAGTGAAGTTGACTGTTATAATGCTCTGACAAATGCTTTAAAAACATACCCGAACAATACGAAACTGCTACTTGAGGCTCTTACGCTTGGTGCCGGTATTTTGATGGATGATGACGTTGAAACGGAAGAACAAAAAGATCGCTTATATACAGACTGTCTGCACTATGCAGAATTAGTGATCAATTACAGCAAGGATGTTTCAAGTGTTCTCAGAGCACATAAATGGTTAATCTATCTTTATTGCCACTTCGGACAATTTGAAAATGCAAAAAAACACGCATCTATGTTTCCCAAAGCAAACGAGACTCAAGGCATGATGCAGGCGTGGATTTCACGGGCGATGAAAAACAACGATGACGAGATCAAATTCCGCTGCAACACGTTTGCTTCCTTACTTTCGGCAATTGAATTTGAATTAAGACCCCTTGGCGATGCATATAAGCGGCAGAAGAAATACGAGGAAGCAATCAAAGTATACGAAACTATTCTCAATATTGTTGATGCAGTTTATGGCAGCTGTGAGTATACTCCTCCTATGCACTGTCTTGCATGGGTACATTTTGGCTTAGCACACTCCTCTTTACTTTTGGGAAATGATGAAGCTGCGATTGATTGGCTTGAAAAGGAATATGAATTTAACGTAAGAAATGCACGCCATTTCAATAAACAAACGCATCTTCCGATTCCGGCCCTTGCGGCTTGTGAGTTCAAATTTTTCAGCGGCCGTTATCATATTGAGGATTTGAAGGAAGAATTCAATTATTCTTGCTTTGAAAGGTTAAAAGGAAATCCGAGATTTGACACGTTGCTCGAAAAGGTGGAAAAACTTTAATGTCTGATATTTTTTATTTCGCTTTGACGGTAACCCCGATTTTACCCACGTGGTTTTAGTTATGATACCAACCAGCGCAGCCGATTTTGTGACTACCTTTAGAAAGTAAATCCCCCTGCAGATCACGGCTGTGGCCGAGATCTGCAGGGGGTACGTTTTATTTTTGTATGGGCGTATACTGACGCCCTTTGATCGGGTTACTCCTCGTAGAGGTCGTATTCGGTGAGGATCGTTTTAGCGGCAACGTACAGAAGAGAAAGTGCCGCCTGCTTTACAGGGAGAGGAGTGCGGCCAAGACGGCCGGAGCGGCCTCTGCGGTCGTAGGAGAAAAAGCTGTCTGCCTCAAGAGTGAATGTACCCTCAAAGCCGGACTCGATAAGTCCGCGCATAAGCGAATCGTAGTCGACTGAACCGAAGAAGGGGGAATCGTGCCAGTCGCCAGAGCCGTCGTTGTCATGAACGTGAATTGCCTTGAGGTTTTTACCAAGCTCCATTATCTGCGTGTAGTGGTCAAGTGATTCCATGTGTGCGTGTCCAACGTCCCAGGCGGCACCGAACAGAGGGTGATCCATATAATCGATAATAGCGTTCAGATCCTTTGCCAGCACCGGGTAGTAGCAGCCGTTGGGGCTGTAGACCAGAGTTCCGTTTTCAAACAAAATGTTTACGTTGTGCTTTTCCATGGCGGGAATAAGCGCTTTGAAAAAGGGCTCGTTTTCCTTGCAGTAGGCTTCCTCGCCGCCGTTATAGCTGATCTCGGGGAAACGGCCGGGGTGCATTACCATGTTTTTTATACCGAGAATCTCGCAGGCCTCGATGGCGCGGTTGGTTATAAGCAGCTCACGCTCCATTCCCTCGCCGCGAAGCTCACAGGAGGGTGCGTGTGCCTGAACGAAGGAAAAACCGAGCTTATCCGCCATAGCCTTGCTCTCGAATATCAGGTCCTTCCAGTTGTCAGCCTCAAGGGGGCTGTTTTTGTTATCGCAAGCCGCATAAAAGCTGAAATCCAGGCAGTGGAAGCCTGTGTCTTTATAATAGCTGACCGCCTCTGCCGAGGAGGAAGCGAAGTTGGACGATGAGGAAAAATTATACATTTCGCCAATCGTAGTAGCGATTTTCATATAAAAAGTCTCCTTTGTGTATCGGTGATTTTTTTGTATTGTAACATATAGCAGACACCTTGTCAAGGTAAATACCGTAATTATCACCTGACCGGTACAGCTATAAATTTCTCTTTACTTATCTGAGTGTTTCCTTACCTGAAAGTTGACAAAATAGCGGTTTCGTGATAAAATAAAAAACCAAAAACTTACTGAAATTATCCCCTATTACATTAGTTATCCGGAGGAATCCTGTTATGCTGCCTACTATGAAGATCCGAGATCTGGAAGTGACCCGCCTGATCGTCGGAAGCAACCCGTTTACCGGCAAATCTCACATGGACGAAAAGACCGATCTCGATATGAAAGAGTATTTTTCGGAGGAGCAGGCCTTTGCTATGCTTCGACGCTGTGAGGAGGCAGGCATCAATGCCGTACAGTCAAGGGGCAGTATGCCGGTAATGGAGCTGATCGGAAAATATCGCCGTGAGGGCGGCAGTCTTCTGTGGCTGGCACAGACCGGAAAGAATCTTGCTACCTTTGACGAGGAGCTGGATGCAATGATGAAGTATGACCCTTCTGCTATCTGTATTCACGGAGAGCTGGCAGATGAGCTGTATCTTGCCGGTATGCTTGACCGTCTTGAGGGACTTCTCGATAAGATCAGACGCAAAAACCTTCCCTGCGGTATTTGCGCTCATTTTCCCGAGGTGCTTTCTTATGCGGAGGAAAAGGGACTTAAACCGGATTACTATATGGCTTCTCTTTATAATCTCACTCAGCCGGACCGCTCTCACGATGTGAACCCCACCGGGGAGCGTTTTGAGGACAGCGATATTCCGAAAATGTACGAGGTCATACGTCAGCTCAGCGCACCTACCTTTGCTCTTAAGATCCTGGGTGCCGGCCGCCGCTGTGAGACCCAGGAGCAGGTACGCAGTGCTTTTGTAGAGGCATTCACCTCTATGAAGCCGGGGGACGGGGTACTTGTCGGTATGTTTGACAAGTATATCGATCAGCCCCGACTTAACGCCGAGTACACCCGTGAGGCAATCGGGATCGCGGAAAAATAAAAGACATATATGAATAATATTATAGAAATAACAGATTTTCTCGCACCGGAGCTTGACGTATATGCACGGCTGACCGAGAATCAGCTGGTAAACCGTGAGTGTCCCGAAAATGGCCTGTTTATTGCTGAGAGCCCAAAGGTCATAGAGCGGGCCCTTGATGACGGATATCAGCCTGT
>SVQJ01000174.1 GCA_015065395.1 Oscillospiraceae bacterium | reverse complement strand
GAAGGCTGGAATGAGTTTACTATCGAGTCTGTTCATGGACTCGGTTATAAGGCGGTGAAAAAAGTATGAAAAAAGAAGAAAGAAAAAATCGTTTTTCGCTGACTATAACATTCTCTCTTGTTGTATTTGCCGTGCTTTTCATATCAGTTGGACTTGCGATGGTAATAGTATATCTTCTTACAGAGCTTGGTGCAATTACAGCATACGACGGCTCTGAAGTTGAAATCATGCCCTTTCTCGCTCTTATGGCCGTTATCAGCCTCATAATCGGCTTCAGCATTGCAATACTTACTCTGAAGTTCCCCTTGATACCGATAAACCGCACCATAACTCAAATGAACAAATTAGCATCGGGAGATTTCAGCGCAAGGCTTACATTCGGAAAAACCGTTTCCACTCACCCTGCCTTCAGAGAGCTTTCGGAAAGCTTTAATAAAATGGCAACCGACCTCGGCAGTACCGAAATGCTCAGACAGGATTTTATTAACAATTTTTCTCATGAGTTCAAAACGCCTATAGTTTCAATTGCCGGATTCGCTAAGCTGTTAAAGCGAGGAAACCTTACGGATGAACAAAAAAAGGAATATATATCAATCATCGAAGAGGAGTCCCTGCGGCTTTCTTACATGGCGAATAACGTTCTTAACCTTACAAAAGTTGAAAATCAAGCTATTCTTTCAGAGACAAGCACATATAATCTCTCAGAGCAGTTAAGATCTTGCGTGCTGTTGCTTGAAAACAAATGGAGCGGAAAGAATATAGAATTCAGTCTTGAATTTGACGAATACAATATCAATGCAAACGAAGAGCTTTTGAAACAAGTCTGGATAAATCTTATAGACAATGCAATAAAATTTTCCGATGAAGATTCAGTTGTGACAATAAAAATTCTCGAAACGCAGGAGGAAATTTCCGTCAGCATTACAAATTCCGGCGTCTGCATCTCAAAAGAGCATATATCCAAAATATTCAACAAATTCTATCAGGCAGACGAATCCCACTCCTCCGAGGGTAACGGGGTGGGACTTGCCATCGTAAAAAGAGTTGCGGAATTACATCAAGGACGGGTGGGGGTTGAAAGCGAGAATGGAATAACGACCTTAACGGTGACGATTCCAAAATAAAGGCAACAGAAATTTCGTTTCAGTTTATTTTTTACTGATAAAATAAGTCGAAAAAACAAATAATTGGAGATGAAAATATGAAAAAGGTAAAGATCATTACTGACTCCTGCTCGGATCTTACCCCCGAAATGCTTTCTGAGTTTGATATTGATTATGCAAAAATGTCCACAGTACTTGACGGAATTGAGTCGCCTGCTTACCTTACCTGGACCGAAGGTGACGCACACGAGCTATACGAAACCATCAGAAACGGAAAGAGAATAACTACGACCCAGGTCAGCGTTGAAGAGTTCAGACTCATCTTTGAAAAATATCTTAAAATGGGTATGGATATAGTTTATATCGGTTGCTCCTCCAAGCAGTCCGGATCAGTGAATACAGGCAGAATAACCGCCAATAAGCTGCTTGAAAGCTACCCCGATTCAAAAATTCACTGCATTGATTCACTTAACGCTTCAATGGGCGAAGGCCTGCTTGCAATAGAGGCCGCAAAGCTTGCGGCTTCCGACAAAGGAGCCGACGAAATTTTCGATTATATTATGAGCATACGAAAAAAAGTCAATCAGTTCGTTACGGTACATACCCTTGACCATCTGAAAAAAGCAGGCCGTGTTTCCGCCTCAGCAGCATTCTTCGGTAATCTTATGGGTGTTAAACCCATTCTTATATCCGATATAAACGGTACTCAGACAGCCCTCAAAAAGGTAAAAGGACGAAAGACATCCTTTGCGGAAATCGTCTCTCTTCTTAAAGAGGCAGTATGCGATCAAAAATCTCCCACAGTTTATCTTGCTCACGCAGATTGTCCTAAAAATGAGATTTCTGAACTTGTAGAGCTTATAGAAACCGAAATGGAGACAAAGGATATAAAGATCGGATATATCGGCCCGATAATCGGAGCCTCGATCGGCCCCGACGCTGTCGGAATATGGGCACTGGGCAAAGATATAACATTTGTTGCAGCACAACTGTAAATCACCAAAGAGATATTCCGAAAGGAGCATTACTTATGGATAAAACAGAACGAATTAACGGAATACACTTTGCCAAAATGGTTCAGGGCGGTTGCGAAAACCTGCGATCTAATGCTCAAGCGATAAATGATCTTAACGTTTTTCCGATCCCCGACGGTGATACCGGCGATAATATGCTTCTTACCATGATCGGGGGAGCAAATGCGGTTAAATCCCAAGAAGAGAGCCTTAGCCAGGCAGCAAGACGGATTGCTGACGGAATGCTTTTATCGGCAAGAGGAAACTCGGGGGTTATCCTCTCCCAATTTTTTGACGGAATTGCCGACGGTTTTGAAGGGATAGAGGACGCTGATGAAAAACAGGTCTCAGAAGCTCTTTGCGAAGGCGTCCGCCATGCTTACAATGCGGTCATGGAGCCTTGCGAGGGTACGATTCTCACCGTTGCAAAATGCTCTGCGGAATTTGCTGCAGAGAACCATTCCGAAAGCCCGGAGGACGTCCTTCGCAGCTTTATCAGTGAAGGAAAGCGAACTCTTGATAAAACTCCCGAAATGCTTCCCGTTCTGAAAAAAGCAGGTGTTGTTGATTCGGGCGGAGCAGGACTTCTGTATATTGCCGAAGGAATGCTAAAGGGGCTTAACTCAGACAGCGAAATTCCTGCTGTTCTGCCCTACTCACAGGCCGAAAGCGTTATAGATATAGATCTTTTTGACGAAAACAGCATTCTTGAATACGGATACTGTACTGAGCTTTTGGTAAGACTGCAAAACACAAAAACAGATCCCCTTTCATTTCAGATAACGACTGTAACGGACTATTTGAAAACTATCGGAGACTCGGTAGCAGCTGTAAAAACCGGAACTCTTATAAAGCTCCATGTACATACAATGACGCCCCATTTGGTTCTCAGCTTCTGTCAACAGTTCGGAGAATTTCTTAAAGTCAAAATTGAAAACATGTCACTTCAGCATAACAGCACTGATTTGGAAAAGGAAAAAGCTGTTACTGAAAAAAGAAAAGCTTACGGTGTGGTCGCAGCCTGCAGTGGAGATGGAATTAAAGAGCTTTTCATGGAACGCGGAGCAGATCTCGTCATAGATGGCGGTCAAAGCATGAACCCCTCATGCGAAGACTTTCTTAATGCCTTTGATAAAGTTAACGCCGAAGTCATCTTCGTTTATCCTAACAACTCAAACGTTATTCTTACAGCCAATCAAGCTGCACAAATATACGAAAAATCCGATATAAGAGTGATTGAAAGCCGCAATATCGGTGAAGGTTACTCTTCCCTTTCCATGCTTTGCACGGATTGCCAAGACGCTGATACCATAGAAAAAGAGCTGACCGAGGCGATGCACGGTGTGGTAACGGCAGAGATATCACAAAGTGTTCGTGATATCGGTAATATCAGTATAGGGGATTACATAGGTTTTGTGGGTAAAGATATTATTTCACAAAGCCAAGAAAGAATTGTATGCGCCTACGATACCATCGATAAGCTTCCGATGAGCCGTTTTGATATTTGTATACTTATTTACGGCAAAGATGTTTCTCAGGGGGAGGCACGGTTTCTCGTAAACTACATAGAAAGAAATTATCCCGGAAAAGAGATCTTTACCGTAAACGGTATGCAGGATATCTATGATTACATACTCATTCTTGAATGAGTATCAGACTGTCGAAAAAGGCGCAGAACGCAGAAAAGTCATAGCAAAGCGTCACAAAAAACAAACTCTGCCGATTAAAT
>SVQJ01000173.1 GCA_015065395.1 Oscillospiraceae bacterium | reverse complement strand
TTTCGGGTCTCTGTCGTACCTTTGTACGCCGACGAGCCCCGAAAAACGAAATCTGCATCCTTCTCGACAGCCCGAAGCAGCTTGTCGATACTTTATCGACAAGCTGACAGGTTCTTTCCTTAAACGGAAAGAACCTGTGTGTAGGTGAGAATTCAGCTGATCTGTGTGGATACTGTGCCCGTTGCCATAATTTGAGGGATCCGCCGTAAAGATAAAAAACTTGACAAAACGGGAAATAACATATATATTATTATGTAGACAGATCAGTAATAAAATGGAGGACGGTATGAAAAGAATTATAGCATTTTTGATCGTGTGTGCCTGCGTTCTGTCTTGTTGCGTTATTTCTGCGGGTGCGAATTCAAATGAAGAAATTGCCGACCTTCTTCACAATAAGGTGAATTCATATTTGATGTATGCGGACGGATGCGGCGGATATTTTGCAGAGGGCGAGAGCCCTTCGGCGGAGGCTGTGGTCAGATATATCAGTCCATCACTCAAAAATCTCTTTCCCGATTACGGAGTAAAGGTATCTGACAGATCATATCGTTTTACTATCCCCGGCGAAGAGTTTGAGAATGCAGTTTTTACCCGATTTGAGCGCAGTGATGCTCTTCTTTCCGAATTACGTGCATCGGATTACCGTATATCTGCTTCACCCTCGTATTATGAGATCACCACTCAGGGTACTTATATGGGAACTGCTCCGTGGAATGAGTTTTACGGATATATTGCCGGGGAGGACGGAACATATATCTGCTATGAGACCTTGGGGCTCCCTTTTATTGATGAAGAAGACGTGTATTTCCCCGGCGAGGGAGACACGGCCGGCAAGGATTATATCTGTATTCCGATATATGAAGAGAGAGACGGCGCAGCTGTATTCACGAATTCACCCATGCCATATACGGGCGTTCTCCGCGCTGTATTAAAGCCTTTGGGAGATGCGCTGATGATCGTATCCTTTGAATCTCTTTCTCTTTCCGATCTTCCGGGGAGGGAGGATTTTGATCATATTTATTACGATGACATGAGCAGTGAAGCCTTTGTGCAGGGGATCTTGTCGGGGTACGGGGCCTATACGGATATATGCAGCACTCCGCATTCAACCGTTATTGCAATTTCATCGGACTTGGATGAAAATGATTCACAATTACTGGACGGTGCTTTGATTGATAAAGCTGAACAGTACAGGGGAATCTCTATAACGATTTCCTCCTTAGAGGGATCCATTATGGAAAACGGCGCAGAGTTTGTGTTTCCCGTTCCTGATGGGGGAGACTTGTCATGCGCTTACAGCTTTTCCCTTTGCCGCCTGGAGGACGATCTGACCATTCGTACCGTTGAGTCGGTTTATGATGAAGAGAGCGGCACATTGACCGCAGTCCTTTACGAGGGTGGTCTGTATGCGGTTTGCAGGGAATATGAGGAGCCTGAACGCGTCCTTTACGGAGATGTTAATGGTGACGGCATAATAAGCGCTGTGGATTGCAATCTTATGAACAGGATCATCAGCGGCAGTCTCTCTTTGGGCAGCGATATCGTTAACAGTGCTGCCTGTGATATTAACGGGGACGGACAGGTGTCTGCTGTGGACAGCAATTACCTTATAAGGGTCGTCAGCGGCGTACTGGTTTTATAAACGGTGTTAATTTCAGCCGTTTTATCAAAGATTATTGACAAGCGTGCATATTTAAGGTATATTATTTACATTGAATAAAAAGAAAGCCATGGTGAAAAAATGAAAAAGCTTTTATTGATATTTTTAGCTCTTGCTCTTTGCTTTTCCCTTATTGCCTGCGGTAAGGATAACGCTAAGAAGGATGACGAAAAAAAAGAGGACAAAACCGAGCAGACAACCGCTTCCGGTGATGATGGAAAAGAAAAGGAGACCGAGCCCGTCGAGACCGTTCCCAATGCGGCAGAGGATAACAAGAAGCCCCGCAGTGTGTACGATAACCTGATCGTAAGCTATAATCAGCAGAAGATACCCTACTCCTATGAGGCAGACAGCGCAGGAAACGAGACCAAGCGTACGTATTATGACGAAAAGACTAAGGTAGAGTATGCGGTATTCACCTATGAGTACGATAAGGACGGAAAGCTCAGCGGTATCAAGGCAGTTGAGTATATGGTGAACTGCGATATCGAGTATATCTTTGATAAGAACGAGGTCCTTCTTATCCGTACCGATAAATTCGATAACGGAAATAAGACCGTTACTGAGTATAATGAGAACTGCGACCCCGTAAAGAGCGAGGTATATAAGAAGACCGCCGAGGGAACAGAGTGGTATGTCAATCACTATAATGACATCGGTAAGATCGCAAAGACCGTTTATCTTGATAAGGACGGCAATGAAACAGGCTATACCGAGTATGAGTATGACGCTAAGGGTAATCTTGTTTCCGAGATTGATTACGATGCAAACGGAGCCCGCGTTTGGTAATTGATGTAAATAAACACAAAAGGGCTGCGCGATCGCGCAGCCCTTTTGTGTTCAATATACCCGGCAGTTAAATCCAAAGCCTTGCAAATATTAGCCAAACTTATACTTAAAGTTTTTTGCCAAGCTTTTTTTCAAAAAAGCGACCATTTTTCACGATAACACAAAGACCTGCAAGAGCCTATCCAAGCTTTTGCAGGTCTTTGTGTTATTTCCCTATTTTACGTTTATCAGAACAAACCGGTGATCTTGCCGTTTTCGTCAACGTCAATACGCTCTGCCGCGGGAACCTTGGGAAGTCCGGGCATGGTCATGATATCGCCGGTGAGAACAACGATGAAGCCGGCACCTGCGCTAACCTTAACGTTTTTGATGGTAACATCAAAGTCAACGGGAGCACCGAGCTTTGCGGGATCATCGGAGAAGGAGTACTGAGTTTTTGCAACGCAGATGGGCATCTTGTCGAAGCCGAGGGCGGTGAGCTCTGCGATCTGCTTCTTTGCATTGGGGGTAACAACGATGCCGCGGCCGCCGTATACCTTTTTTACAACTGCTTCGATCTTTTCTTCGATAGTGCAGTCAAGCTCGTAGGAGAAGGTGAAGTCGCCCTGCTCTTCTTCGCAAAGACGAACTACCTCACGTGCAAGCTCCTCGCCGCCGCGGCCGCCGTCTGCCCAAACAGTGGAGAGCACGGTGTTAACTCCAAGCTCGCGGCACTTAGCGATAATGAAGTCGATCTCGTTATCGGTATCGGTGGGGAAGCGGTTAACTGCAACAACGCAGGGAAGCTTGTAAACATTCTTCATGTTGGAAACATGGCGAAGAAGGTTGGGGATACCTGCCTCGAGGGCTGCAAGATCCTCAGTTGCAAGATCGGTCTTTGCCTTACCGCCGTGCATCTTGAGTGCACGTACTGTTGCCACAACTACAACGGCATCAGGAGTGAGACCTGCCATGCGGCATTTGATATCAAGGAATTTTTCAGCGCCGAGGTCAGCACCAAATCCTGCCTCGGTAACGGTATAGTCGCCCATCTTAAGAGCGAGCTTTGTAGCCATAACGGAGTTACAGCCGTGAGCGATATTAGCGAAGGGGCCGCCGTGAACGAATGCGGGGGTACCCTCAAGGGTCTGAACAAGGTTAGGCTTGAGAGCATCCTTAAGGAGAGCGGTCATTGCGCCCTGAGCCTTAAGCTGACCACAGGTAACGGGCTCGCCTGCGAAGTTATAGCCAACGATGATGCGGGAGAGACGTTCCTTAAGGTCTGTGATGGAGTTGGAGAGGCAAAGAACTGCCATGATCTCACTTGCAACGGTGATATCAAAGCCGTCCTCACGGGGAACACCGTTTGCCTTGCCGCCCATACCGTCAACGATAAAGCGGAGCTGGCGGTCGTTCATATCAACGCATCTCTTCCAGGTAATACGGCGAACGTCAATACCAAGGCTGTT
>SVQJ01000016.1 GCA_015065395.1 Oscillospiraceae bacterium | reverse complement strand
TACAACCCAAGCTGCAGAAGATTCTTTCCGGATTCTCTGCATTTTTTTATTGTTTCATTATTTGGTTCATCCATGCAAACAACTGTATTTATCACTTTTGCACCGGCTTTCTTGCATCTTTCTTCCCATTCTTTCATCCAGCTTCCGCCTCCCCAGCCATAGGAGCCAAAGAGTATGGTTTTTTTATCCTTAAGTTCGTTTTCGATCTCTTCAAATTTTGGTGCAAATTCGCTTTCCTCAAGTTCTTCATTTCCTGATGCCGGGCATCCTAATGCAATCGCATCATATTCTTTTATTTTTTCAGTATCAAAACAACCGATATCCATCATGTCGACTGTTACTTTTGAGCTTTTAACGCTTTCGTATATTTCCTTTGCCATTTTCTCTGTGTTTCCTGTTCCGCTCCAATAAATAACTGCAATTCTTTTCATCGATTTCTCCTCGTTTTCTTGATGGATATATTATTTGCTGTTTCCTCGGATCGATTCGGGATTTGAAACAAAACACTTGTAAAGACTGAAATAATATAGTAAAATAAACATATAATCAGCATTAAGGTGAATTATGGGAACTATTTTTAATATCCAAAGATACTGTTTGCATGATGGAGACGGTATCAGAACGACGGTTTTTTTCAAAGGCTGCCCCCTAAACTGCGTTTGGTGTCACAATCCTGAGGGCCTATCTAAAAATCAAGTTATTTCTTTTTCTAAGGGCAAATGCTCTTTGTGCGGTCAGTGTCTGTCTGTATGCAACGGCAGAACTATTGATAACGGAGTGATGACTATTCCAAGAGATATGTGCATCACTTGTTCTAAATGTATTGCGGTCTGTCCTAACGGTGCAAACGAGCTTGTAGGAAAGGAAGTTACGGCAGAAGAGGTTATACGTGAGGTTGAAAGAGATAAAGCTTTTTATAAAACCTCAGGCGGCGGCATGACTTTATCGGGAGGAGAGCCTTCATTTCAAGCGGAGTTTGCTCTTGAACTTGTTACACTTGCAAAAGAACGGGGAATATCTACGTTTATAGAAACCTGCGGATTCGGACAAGTGGGATTTTATGATGCCTGTGCAAAACAGGGATGTACTTTTTTGTATGACATAAAATGCGTTGACCCGGCAAAGCACAAAGCCTTGACAGGAGTTGACAACAAAAGAATCATTGATAATCTGTTTTATCTTTTTTCAAAAGGAGCAGATATTATTATAAGACTGCCTTTGATTCCTACGGTAAATGATTCCCATGAGGATATAGCTGCTTTATGCTCCTTTCTCAGGGAACACTCCGGTAGCTACAGATACTGTGAGATTATGCCGTATCACGCGCTGGGAGTGAGCAAGGGTGAAAAAATCGGCAGAGAAGTGTATTATGCTGCAGAAAACGCCGGGGTCGCTGATAAGGAGCGGTGGAGGAAACAGTTTGCTTCTTTCGGTGTTGAAGAAATACGTATTTCTTGACATATCCTGAATATACAATCAAAACGGAGGAAAACATGAATATATCTGATATTCTCTCGCGTGTGGATCACACGCTTCTTTCACAGAATGCAACTTTTGATGAGATAAAACTTCTTTTGACCGATGGAATCAAGTACGGTGTTGCTTCGTGCTGCATACCGGCTTCATACGTTAAATCAGCTAAAGAATTTGTGGGAGAAAGACTTAAAATCTGCACGGTCATCGGATTTCCAAACGGATATTCAACTACCGATGTTAAGTGCTTTGAAGCGTCTGATGCTGTTAAAAACGGTGCAGACGAGATCGACATGGTAATTAATATCGGCTGGTTAAAGGATAAAAAGTACGAGCTGCTGCTTGAAGAGATAAAAGCGGTCAAGGCTTCCTGTATGGGAAGGATATTGAAAGTCATAGTTGAAACCTGTCTGCTTAACGATGAGGAAAAGATAAAAATGTGTGAAATAGTTTCGGCTTCCGGAGCAGATTATATAAAAACTTCCACCGGCTTTTCGTCGGGCGGTGCAACGGCTCATGATATAAAGCTTTTCTCAGATAATGTTCAATCCCATTTGAAGATCAAGGCTGCAGGTGGGATTTCATCCCTTGAAGATGCTGAGAGCTTTATCTCACTTGGTGCTGAAAGACTTGGAACAAGCAGAATAGTCAAGATAGTAAAATCGATGGAGGAGGGACAAAATTGTGATAAGGACACCGCATATTGATCTTATAGATCCCGTTCTCGGATTTGGAAAAACCGTTCTTATGCCCGGGGACCCCATGAGATCCAAGTATATTGCTGAGAATTTTCTTGATCGACCGGTTCTGGTCAATAATGTAAGAGGTGTTAACGGTTACACGGGCTATTACAAGGGTGTAAAGGTATCTGTAATGGCCAGCGGTATGGGTATGCCCTCTATGGGTATATACAGCTATGAGCTTTACAAGTATTTTGGTGTACAGAATATAATGCGAATCGGTAGCGCCGGCGCAATAAGTGAGACTGCCAAATTGCGTGATATAGTTGCCGGTATGGGTGCATGTACAAATTCCGATTTCGCAAAGCAGTATAATCTTAACGGCACGATTGCCCCGATCTGTGATTTTTCTATGCTTGAAATTGTTAAAAATTTTTCCCATAATCAGGGAGTCACTCTTCATATTGGTAACCTTTATTCTTCGGATACGTTTTATGATGATTCCTTTCCGTCCGCAAATTGGAAAAAGATCGGATGTCTTGCGGTGGAGATGGAGGCTGCCGCGCTGTATTGTACTGCAATGCGCCTGGGTATGCGTGCGCTTTCCGTATGTACGATTTCTGATATACTGTATCCTCCGTATGACGCGTTATCTGCAGACGAAAGAGAAAAGACATTTACACAAATGATGATCCTTTCACTTGAAAGCGCTGTTGCTTTTGAAGCCTTGCCGCATATTGAGCCGAGAGAGTAGTTTTATGAATAAAAGGGTTTTTCTGATTGTTTTGGATAGCTTTGGTATAGGTGAAATGCCTGACAGTTACCGATATGGTGATAAAGGTGCCAATACCTTGAAAAGCATCTCTAAAAGCGAATTTTTTGCTTGTGATAATATGAGAAAGCTCGGCCTTTTTAACATTGACGGAGTGGATTTGCCGAACATTAGTGCCCCCCTCGCCGTTTTTGCAAGACTTGGCGAGGTTTCAGAGGGGAAGGATACCACTATAGGTCATTGGGAGATCGCAGGGATCGTTTCCGAAAAGCCGCTTCCAACCTATCCTTGCGGTTTTCCCGATCACCTCATTGAGGAATTCTCTCGCTTGACCGCACGGGGGGTACTGTGTAATAGGCCGTATTCAGGTACAGAGGTTATAAAAGATTACGGAAAGGAACACCTTGAATCGGGTGATCTTATTGTTTATACCTCTGCAGACAGCGTTTTCCAGATCGCTGCTCATGAAAAAATAGTTCCCGTTGAAGAGCTATACGAGTATTGCCGCATAGCGCGTAGCATCCTGGTTGGTGAGCACGGTGTCGGCAGAATTATTGCAAGACCCTTTATAGGTGTGCCTGGTGATTTTACAAGAACATCAAACAGACATGATTTTTCCCTCGAGCCTCCCGAAGCAACAGCGCTCGATCTGATATCGGGCAGTGGATATGATGTGATCTCGGTTGGTAAAATTAATGATATTTTTGTGGGACGGGGGATCACGGAGCACGTATATACCACAGGGAATACTGACGGCATGAAAAAGACCTTGGAATATGTGAAAAAGGACTTCAACGGTCTTTGCTTTGTAAATCTTGTGGATTTTGATATGCTTTACGGCCACCGAAATGATATAGACGGTTATGCTAAAGCAATAAGTGAATTTGATATGTGGTTAGGAGAGTTCGTTCCTCTATTGAAAGATGATGATCTTCTTATAATTACTGCGGATCACGGATGTGATCCCGGTTATATTGCAGCGACAGACCATACTAGAGAATATGTGCCTTTTCTTATGTTTGGCAAAAACATAAAAAGCAAAAATCTTGGCACCAAGCAAGGCTTTTTCCACGTGGGAGCGACAGTTTGTGCTTATCTTTCGGTAAATGCCGATATTTGTCGCTACAGTTTGTTTTAGACAAGTGTAGGTGGTAAAATGGATAATATTGAACTTTCAAAGGCGGCTATATCAGCCATGGAACGGGCGTATGCTCCTTATTCCGGGTGCCGCGTCGGTGCGGCGCTTCTTTGCTCTGACGGTAGTATTTTTACAGGATGTAATATAGAAAATGCAGCCTTCGGTCCCACGGTATGTGCTGAAAGAACTGCAATTTTCAAGGCTATAAGCGAAGGGAAGAGAGCGTTTGTAAAAATGGCTGTTGCCGGCGGCAAGAACGGCACGGTTAATGAAGCTTTTATGCCTTGCGGCGTTTGCAGACAGGTTATTTCCGAGTTTTGTTCTGATGATTTTGAGATCCTTTGTGTGAGTACTGATGGAATAGCTGTTTTTAAGCTGAGTGATCTCTTGCCGATGAGGTTCTCACCTGAAAATGTTAAAGGAAGTGATAATTTATGAGCTCAGAATTACAATATCATATAATGCTTTCAAAAGAACACGGTGCCAAATACGCCATACTTCCGGGCGACCCCGGAAGAGTTCCTAAGATTGCTGAATATCTTGATAATGCAGTGCAGGTCGGTTTTAACAGAGAGTATAATTCTTATCTGGGCACCTTAAACGGAGAAAGGGTGCTCGTTGTTTCTACCGGAATTGGTGCACCGTCTGCCGCTATATGTGTTGAGGAGCTTGCTAAAATCGGAGTTGATACTTTTTTAAGGGTTGGTACCTGCGGAGGTATGCAGGAATTTGTTGAACCGGGAGATGTTGTTATCGCTACCGGTGCTGTCAGAATGGACGGTACAAGTAAGGAGTATATGCCTATTGAATTTCCTGCTGTTGCTGATTTCGATGTGACAGCTGCGCTGAAGTTTGCTGCCGTATCAATGGGATACCGTCATCATCTTGGCGTGGTACAGGCCAAGGACAGCTTTTACGGCCAGCATTCACCGGAGAGTATGCCGAATTCCCAGGAGCTGCTTTCTAAATGGAAGGCATGGAAGATGGGGGGATGTCTTGCCTCTGAGATGGAGAGCTCGGCGCTGTTTATCGTCAGCTCTGTGAGAAAGCTCCGTGCCGGTGCCGTTTTTCATTGTGTTTGGAATCAGGAAACTGCCGGCTCTGCTATGCCTGAATCGCGAAAGCATGATACCTCTTGTGCAATTAAGACAGCTGTCGAGGCTCTTAAAATACTTATAGAGCAAGATAAAAGCAGATAAAAGAAAGCCTTTCAAGCGTGCGCTTGAAAGGCTTTCTTTTATCTGAACATGCTTTCGTACTTTTCTGATTTGATTCTTTTCTGTTTTTTGATGCTGTTCGTTATAAGATATACAGCGGCAAAAATGAAATAAACAATAAGAAAAATCATCATGGCGACGATCGTTTGCGTTCCGCTTGCGATCTTTTGTCCAATTACGACTATGGTGAAAAAATATAATACAGCGCAGGCGATAAAGTGAATGCCGAGACGTGCAGGTGCAGATAACTTTTGGCTTTTTAAGATAAGATTTGCTGCAGCAAGAAGAATGGAAAAAGCAAAAAATTGCCAAAGAGATTTTGAAATGCTTGGATTAGTGGTTGCCTTGGTGTGTACCGCATCGCTTAATGATATCATTATAAGCGAAACAACAGTGAAGATTATACAGCTGCTTTTCAGAAGCTCGAATATAGTTTTTTTGATTCTCATACTAAGACCTTACCTTTTTAACTTGGAATATATCATAACATATTTTTCTTGATATTTCAAGGGTCAAAATGAATACATACATGAATATTTATCTGCTTTATTCATTGACATTAAGGTGTACTTTTGATATAATGTAAGATAAGTATATATGGACATTTTATATCTATTTTCATAAAGGAAAACTAATGCTATGACTAGAAGAGAAAGCAGAATATGCGCGTTTGAGCTTTTGTATGAAACCGATTTCAGAAATGGTGAGACTTCTACAGAGATCTACGAGAAGTCCTTGAGTGCAAGAGATGCAAAGGGAAGTGAATTTGCTAAAAATCTTTATTGCCTCTGTATGGCGCATCTTTGTGATATTGATAAGGTTATCTCGGAATCTGCAGAAAACTGGAAGCTTTCAAGAATGACCGCGGTTACGAAGGCAATTCTCAGACTTTGCGTCGGTGAGATGCTTTATACTGATGTTCCTCCCAAGGCAGCAATTAATGAGGCTGTCGAAATTGCGAAGGTATATGACGATGCAAAAGCACCTCGCTTTATAAACGGAATTCTCAACAGAATTGCACGTAATACAGGAAAGATCATCGATGAAGAGCAAAAATGACGGATTTTTTCTCGGTATAGATACCAGTAATTATACGACAAGCGTTTCTATTGCCGACTATGCCGGAAATATCATTGCCAATCTTAAGAACCCCTTGCCCGTTAAAGAGGGAGAAAGGGGACTGCGGCAAAGCGATGCGGTCTTTCACCACACGAAGTCCCTTCCGCTTCTGATGTCAGAGGTGAGAAAATATATTTCAGATAATCCTATCCTTGCAGTCGGTGTTTCTGCAAGGCCTACTGACAGAGACGGTTCTTATATGCCTTGCTTTCTTGCGGGAGTTTCTGCCGCAAGCGGAGTAGGTCTTGGCAGTGATTGTCCTGTTTTTCACTTTTCCCATCAGTGCGGACATATTATGGCTGCGCTATACTCTTCAGAAAGCTTATCTCTTATGAACTCTCCCTTTGCGGCTTTTCATGTTTCCGGCGGCACGACCGATATCCTTTACATAACTCCAGGGGAGGGAGAAAAGCCGTTTTTGGTAGAGCGGATCGGTGGTACTCTTGATATAAACGCCGGTCAGGCCATTGACCGTGCAGGTGTATATATGGGGATTCCTTTTCCTGCAGGTCCTCACCTTGAAGCTATGGCAAGAAAGTATACGGGAAAGCTTTCCGGTGCAAAAATATGTGTAAACGGCCTTAGCTGTAATCTGTCGGGACTTGAAAATAAAGCGATTCAAATGTATGATAAAGGAATTGACGCTTCCTGCGTCAGTGCATTCGTTATTGATTTTATCAGTAGAACCCTCAGAAAGCTTACTGAGAATCTTAGAGAACAGTACCCAAATCTTCCCGTTGTTTATGCGGGCGGTGTTATGAGCTGTTCAATAATTAAAAATGATCTTTCACGATTCGGTTCTTTTGCGAGCCCTGCTTTTTCGGCTGATAATGCTGCCGGAACAGCTCTTCTTGCGAGAGAGAATTTTCTTCACAATATTTAACACAAATTAGAAGGAGACGCTTATGGATATCAGCAGTATGCGTTTTCCTGCGGCGCTTTCTGTTACTGAGTTGAATCAGTATATAAAGGATCTTCTTGATCTTAATCCGCCGCTTACTGATATATATATTAAAGGCGAGATCTCAAATTTCAAAGCGCATTCATCAGGCCATCTGTATTTCACTTTGAAGGACGAAGCAAGCGCTCTGAAATGCGTTATGTTCCGATCTGCCGCTTTGGGGATCGGATTCAGACCCGAAAACGGAATGAAGGTAACAGCTCACGGCCGTATTTCTGCGTTTGTTCGTGACGGAGCATATCAGCTTTACGCAGACGCTATGGAACCCGATGGAGTCGGTGCTCTATACCTTGCTTTTGAACAGCTTAAGAAAAAGCTTGATGGCGAAGGTCTTTTCAGTGCTGATAAAAAATCCCCTCTTCCAAAGATCCCTTCTCGCGTTGGTGTGGTGACTTCTCCCACAGGTGCCGCCGTGAGAGATATAATCAATGTTTGCCAAAGGAGATTCCCCTACGCTGAGGTTATGGTTTATCCTGCGCTTGTGCAGGGTGATGGTGCAGTTGAAAGCGTTGCGAGGGGAATAGAATATTTCAACAGAACCAACAGTTGTGATGTCCTTATAGTTGGAAGAGGCGGCGGAAGTATTGAGGACCTTTGGGCTTTTAACAGTGAGCGTGTTGCAAGAAGTGTTTTTGCTTCACGGATACCTGTTATTTCAGCAGTAGGTCATGAGACTGATTTCACGATTTGTGATTTTGTTGCAGACAGGAGAGCCCCCACACCCTCTGCAGCAGCAGAGCTTGCGGTGCCTGATATTTACGAATTAAAACAAAAGTTTAATAATATTATTTCACGGGAGAGCATGGTGCTCAAAAAGAGATTTGCGTACCTTAAGGAGCATCTCTCGCGATTGGAAAGATCCCGCACTCTGACATCACCGAAAAATTACGTAGAGGACAGGAGAATGCAGGTCCTTTCACTTTCTCAACGCTTGGAAGCAGGAGGGATTACATTCACTGAGAAAAAGAAGGCTGTGCTCATAAAGAACACCGCCGCTTTGGAGGCGCTTAATCCATTAGCTGTGCTTACGCGCGGCTACACTGCTGTTTTTTCGCAGAACATGGTCGTTAAATCAGTGAAGGATGTTTCTGTTGGACAAAAAATTGAATTAAGGCTTGCAGACGGAAAAATGGATGCAACGGTAAATGAGGTTGATTTTAATGAATAGAGAAAAAATTGAGAATATATCATTCGAGGATGCGATTCGCCGTCTTGAAGAAATAGTGCATCTTTTGGAAAACGGAGAGTCTTCCTTGGATGCATCACTTGAACTTTTTGAGGAGGGAGTAGCGCTCGTTAAGGTTTGCAACGGTAAGCTTGATGCTGCGGAGCAGAAGGTGACCATGCTTACTCTTGCAGATACGGGCGAGGAATAATATGAGCATGATCAAAGAACGACTTTTGGAAAACGGTGAGTTCATTGAAGAAACTCTTGAAAAGCTTCTTGAGAAAGAGAGACTGGGCTCGGGTAAAATGGCTGAAGCGATGGCTTATGCTACCCTTGACGGAGGTAAAAGGATCAGAGCATTTCTCACTATCGAATTCGCAAGGCTTTTTGGAGCTTGCGTTGAGGATTGTGCATATTATGCCGCCGCAATAGAGATGGTTCATGCCTATTCTCTCGTTCACGATGATCTACCATGTATGGATAATGATGATATTAGACGAGGAAAGCCCTCATGCCATAAAGCTTTCGGTGAAGATGTGGCGCTCCTTGCCGGTGATGCTTTGTTAACTTATGCCTTTGAGATTTGCGCGAGCGCACCTCTTTCGGCTGAGAAGAATGCTTTAGCTGTTAAAACTCTTGCACAGTGTGCCGGCGCTATGGGAATGTGCGGCGGTCAGGAGATCGACCTTCTCACAAACTGTCCCGATTATGAGTCTCTGAAGATACTTCATTACAAAAAAACAGGCGGATTAATTGCGGCTGCTTCTTTGCTTGGTTACATAGCTTCGCCATTGGAGTATTCAGAAGAAATTGCTGATATGATTCGCGAATATGCACTTTCAATAGGACTTGCCTTTCAGATCATTGACGATCTTCTTGACGTGCGAAGCACGACGGAGGAGCTTGGAAAGCCTGTTGGAAGTGATGAGAAGAACGGCAAGAAAACCGTTCTCTCGTATATGACTGAAGATGAGGCTGATAGAATAGCTGAAAGCCTTAGTGTGAATGCTTCCGGTATTTTCTGTGAGATGGAGAACAGCGGTATAATCTGTTCTTTACCGGAGTTTTTACTTAAAAGAACAAAATGAGACTTGATGCTTTTTTGTACGAAAACGGACTTGCAAAGAGCAGGAGCTATGGGAAAATTCTTATAGAAGAAGGATTTGTAACCGTTAACGGAAGGGTTGCCCAAAAAGCATCGCTACCTGTTGCTGAGAATGACTCTATAGTTGTGACAGGTCATCCTTACAGTTATGTGAGCCGTGGCGGCGTCAAGCTTTGCGCTGCCCTAGAGGCATTTAATGTTGATGTTGCTGGAATGGTAGCCGTGGATATAGGTGCGTCCAGCGGGGGGTTTACAGATTGTTTGCTTCAACGGGGCGCAGTCAAAGTATACGCAGTAGATTCCGGCAGCGGACAGCTTGATCCATCTTTGGTTTCGGACAGCCGTGTGATCAATATTGAGAATTTTAATGCAAGAAATCTATCGGTTAAAGATATTGGAGAGCTTTGTGATATAGCTGTTACTGATGTTTCCTTTATTTCCCAAACATTGATAATACCTGCGGCTGTCAGCGTTCTTGGGGATAACGGGATTTATATAAGCTTGATCAAGCCTCAGTTCGAGTGCGGCAGAAGCGGTCTCGGTAAGGGTGGTATTGTGAAAGATAAGAATGTTATGTTGAACGCTGTTGAAAAGGTGATATTATTTGCAGAGACCGCCGGTCTCGGTTGTACAGATCTCATCAGATCTCCAATATTCGGCGGAGATGGAAACACAGAGTTTCTTATGATCTGTCATAAGGGCCAAAAGCGTACCGTGACTATGCAAAAAGTAAAGGAGATATGCACTTTATGAAAAAGATATATATTCTCCCGAATCCTGAAAAAGAAGAAGCCTTATTGGCAGCGCCCGGGATCTGTTCCGATATTTTGTCGTGGGGATTTGACTGCGCCGTTGCGGATATGCCCCAGTCGGTGGCTGAGGCGAGATATCTTTATGACGCTGATTTTCTCGTTGTGCTCGGCGGAGACGGATCTATAATACAGGTTGCCCGTGTAACGACTGAACTGAACATACCGATAATCGGTATTAATTACGGTACCGTTGGATATATGGCTGCTATATCACGAGATAATACAAGCGACTTGAAGGATATTCTTTGCGGTAACCATATCGTTCAAAAAAGAATGATGCTTGATATTGATATAATCAGGAATGATAAAGTTGTAAAATCCTTTACAAGAGCCTTAAATGAAGCTGTGGTTTCAAACGGACCCATACCTCATTTAGTTGAATTTGATCTTTATTGTGACGGTGTTCTTGCACAGCATATCAGATCAGACGGTATTATTATAGCCACCCCCACCGGTTCAAGTGCGTATTCGATGTCGGCAGGAGGTCCCATCATGGATCCCTCGCTTTCATGCATTTGCGCAACTCCTATTTGTCCCCACCACCTGAACGCGCGACCTGTCATTTTCAGTGCAAATTCGGTTTTGGAGATAAGAAATGCCCGTTGCCGTGATAATTATATTTATCTTTCAGCTGACGGTAAAGAGGTTTTTGAGATCGGTAACGGTGATGTTGTCCGTATTTCTAAAAGCAAGAATACAGTCCCCATAGTTTCCTCAGGCGAGGATAGCTTTATCGAGGTGTTAAACTCAAAACTTTGATATAAGAAAGGATAATCCTTTTGAAAACAAAAAGACAGAATGTAATACTCAGTATTATAGAAAAAAATGATATTGAAACGCAGGAAGAGCTTATTGAAAGTCTTCGCAAGGAAGGGTTTAATGTTACGCAGGCAACCGTTTCCAGAGATATACGTGAATTAAAGCTAACGAAGATCAACTCGGAAAACGGTAAGTATAAATATGTTCTTCCTCGTGTACCAAAAGAAAACGCAGGCCATAGGCTTTATAACACAACTATTTCCGGCTCTGTAATTAGCGTTGAATATGCTCTTAATATAGTAGTCGTAAAGACATATCCGGGAATGGCTCAGGCTGTAGCGGCAGGGATCGATTCCAACAATATCGACGGTGTTATGGGCTGTGTTGCGGGAGACGATACGATAATCGTTGCTGTAAAGACTGCTGAAGGTGCAAAAAACGCCGCAAGAGATATAAGGAAGCTTATCTCTGTCTGAGCGCCTTTATAAGGAGGAATATAGATGTTAAAAGCGTTGTCGATACAAAACGTCGCTGTTGCTAAAAATATCAATATTGATTTCCCCGACGGCTTTACTGTTTTAACGGGAAAGACCGGTGCAGGTAAATCGGTTATTATCGACAGTATCGCGCTTTTGCTTGGTGCCAAAGCACAAAGAGACCTTGTTCGTCAGGGGGAGAGATCTGCAACGGTAAGTGCAGTATTTGATGGCGAGGCGGACTGTTTTCCCTTTGATTCCAACGGGGAGCTGACTATCGAGAGGATAATCAGCGCTGACGGAAAAAGTCAGGGGAAAATTAACGGTAAAAGTGTTTCTCTCGCAGTTTTGAAGGAAACGGCACAAAAGCTCGTATCTCTTCACGGTCAAAATGATACCGTTTCTCTCTACGATAAGGCAGAGCATATAGTTCTTCTTGATAGCTTTGCTGATTGTAATGATGATGTGGAAAGCTATTCTCAGATATACGCTCTTCTCATTGATAAAAAGAATGAGATCGCTCAGCTTGAGAGATCCCTGGACGATAGACAGATGATGACTGATATTCTTAAGTATCAGATCGCTGAGATCGATAAAGCCCGAATCCAGGACCCCAATGAAGAAGAAAAGCTTGAAAAACTGCGAATTAAGATAAAAAGCCTTGAAGCAGTAACAAAGAACTCTTCACTTGTATACCGAGCATTAGCTCCGGGTGAAAAGGGGGCATCTTGTGCTTACCTTATGGAGCGAGCAGCGAGTGCCTTGCGTCAATTAACTGATGTTATGGATGATGCGGAAGCACTTGCACAAAAGCTTGATGAATATCGTTTTGATGTTATCGATATAGCTGAAAGAGCACGGGATCTTGTTGATACCGAGGAAATAGGAGATCCCGCAAAACAGCTTGACAGAATCGAAACAAGGCTTGCCTTGTTTTCACGGCTCGAGAAGAAGTACGGAAATTCTCTTTATGATGTGATCGCTTTCAGAGATGAAGCCAAAAGAAAGCTGCATGATCTTGAGGGAGGAGAGGATCGACTCGAGGAACTGCGAAGCGAATATCAACAACTGGCCAAAAAAGCCGGTGATGCTGCAAGGATCATTAGTGATAAGCGACGCGAGGCCGGCGGACGTCTTGCCTCAGAGGTTATGTCAGCTTTGAAGGACCTTGATATGCCGAAGGTGCATTTTTTCGTTGATATAAGAGAGCTTCAGGGAGAGAACAGCTTTGGTCCCCGCGGTTACGATGAAGTCGATTTTACCGTGGTGACAAACCCGGGTGAGGAGGCTCAGCCTTTGTATAGAATTGCATCCGGCGGTGAGCTTTCGAGGATCATGCTTGCATTAAAATGTGCTGAAGCTAAAAAAGCTGAGCAATCTACAGTTATTTTCGATGAGATTGATACCGGTGTTTCGGGCGGAACAGCTGAAAGGATCGGTATTAAGCTGGAATCTCTTTCTGAAAATATGCAGGTTATCTGCGTAACTCACTCCGCGCAGGTATCAGCTCATTCCGATAACCACTTGCTTATAGAAAAGAAAGAGGTTTCTGGAAGAGTTGAAAGCTTTGTTCGTTTCCTTGACGGCGAGGAGAGAGTTGAGGAGCTTGCGAGGATCATCGGCGGTATTAACGTTACCGAAAAACAGTATAGTGCTGCAAGAGATCTTCTACAAAATAAAAAATAAAAATATATACATATAAAGGAGAGCGGAGTGATCCGCAAAATTAAAAATGAGTTTGTATCAGGAATTTATTGACAGAGGCATGCTTGCCCAGGTCACCAATGAAGAGAAGGTTCGGGATCTGCTTGATAATAAGAATATTACATTCTATATTGGTTTTGACCCGACTGCTGACAGTCTTCATATCGGTCATTTCATTCAGATGAAGGTCATGGCACACATGCAGAAGGCAGGCCACCGTCCTATCGCCATTTTTGGCGGCGGAACCGCTATGGTTGGTGACCCTTCAGGAAAGAATGATATGAGAAAGATGCTTACAAAGGAAGAGATCGCTCATAATATCGAGAATTTTAAGCTTCAGATGGCGAAGTTTATTGATACATCAGACGGTAAGGCTATTTTTGTAAACAACGGCGATTGGCTTTTGGATCTTAACTATATCGATTTTCTTCGTGAGGTAGGCCCTCATTTCACTGTAAACCGTATGCTTGCAGCCGAGTGCTACAAGTCCAGAATGGAAAAGGGTCTCACTTTCCTGGAATTCAATTACATGATAATGCAGTCATACGACTTCTTCCGCCTTAATCAGGATTACAACTGTATACTTGAAACAGGCGGTGATGATCAGTGGTCTAATATCATCGGTGGAGTTGAACTTGTTCGCAGAAAGACCGGTAAGGAGGTTTACGGTCTCACATTTAATCTCCTTCTCACCAGCGAAGGCAAGAAGATGGGTAAAACAGAAAAGGGTGCTCTTTGGCTTGACCCCGAAAAAACTCCTCCTTACGATTTCTTCCAGTATTGGAGAAATATCGACGATGCTGACGTTATCAAATGTATGAAAATGCTTACATTTATGGATCTTTCCGAAATTGCAGAATTTGAAAAGCTTGAGGGAAGCGAGCTTAATCGTGCAAAAGAGCGTCTTGCATGGGAAGTTACAAATATTATTCACGGTAAAGAAGAGGCAGATAAGGCTCTTGAAGCTGCACGAGCTGTATTTGCGCAAGGCGGAGTTTCTGCGGATATGCCCACCACCACTCTTACTTGTGCTGATTTCATCGACGGTAAGATCCTTGTTTCTGATATGCTTGTTAAATCGGGACTTGCTCCCAGCAAGGGAGAGGCTAAACGCATAATCACCGGCGGCGGTGTTATCGTTGGGGATAGAAAGGCAGAAGGCTTCAATGCTGCCGTTGAGATTTCTGAATTTGGTGATGACGGTATCATTGTTAAGAAGGGTAAAAAGACTTTCCACAGATTTATTAAAGAATGATGTATAAGTATCTGTTGTTTGATGCAGATAACACCTTGCTTGATTTTAATACTGCTGAGAAGCAGGCGTTAAAGGAAGCACTCGCTGAGTGTCCTCTCCAATATAGCGAGGAAGTACGTTGTCGTTATCATGCCATTAATGATAACGAATGGAAACGACTTGAACGAGGTGAGACTACAAGAGAGATTCTTAAGTATGAGCGATTTGAGAAGCTTTATGACGAGTTTGGTATCAACGGTAAAGAATTCGGACGCTATACCGCTGATATCTATTTTGAAAAGCTTTGTCTTCAAGGTCAAATGATAGACTGCGCTGAAGAAATACTGAAGGATCTATCTGAAAAATATGATTGCTATATTATTACTAACGGGACTTGTGCGATTCAAACAGAGCGTTTTGCAAGAACTCCGATATCAAAATATGTGAAGCATATATTCATTTCAGAACAAATCGGTTATTCAAAGCCGTCTCTTCGTTTTTTCGAAAAGGTATTTGAATTTATCGGAGATTCTGATAAATCGAAATATCTTGTAATAGGTGATTCGCTTACCTCTGATATCACAGGTGCAGTTAATTCAGGTGTTGATTCAGTATGGATCTCTGAAAAACAAACACATGATTTACCCACGTACTGCATAAAGAACCTTAGTGAGTTGCGCTCAATTCTAAACTAAATGGAGAACGATTATGTTTAAGGAGTATAAGCAATTTCTTGTTGATGCTAATATACCCTATGTGGAAAATGAGCCGATGAGCCGCCATACTTCTTTTCGTATCGGCGGTAACAGTACGCTCTTTGTCACTCCCGCTGATGCGGCTTCATTAAGAGAAGCCTGTTTGTTTGCAAAAGAAGCGGGTGTTAAAACGTATATTCTGGGTCGGGGATCCAATCTTCTTTTTCCCGATGAGGGATTTAGCGGTGCAGTTATATCTACTGAAAGATTGAATGAGGTATCTCTTGACGGTGATACATTAATTGCAGGAAGCGGTGTTTCTTTTACTCAGCTTAGTGTTGTTGCGAAGGATGCAGCTCTTAGCGGTATGGAATTCGCATACGGTATCCCCGGCAGTGTCGGCGGAGCTGTTTATATGAACGCTGGTGCCTATGGCGGAGAAGTTTGTCAGTGTTTAACCTCAAGTTGCTGTTATGATCTGAAAACTGATAGAATACTCTATTTTGACGGCCCCGGTCATGGTTTCGGATATAGGACCAGTATTTATAAGAAGAATCCCCACATGATTATTCTGTCAGCTGAATTTCGGCTTGAAAACGGAATTAAAGAGGATATAAAAGCTAAGATGGATGACTTTATGTATCGCAGAAGAGATAAACAGCCTTTGGAATATCCTTCGGCGGGAAGTGTTTTTAAGCGTCCTGAGGGCTTTTTTGCAGGCAAGCTTATTGAGGATTCAAACCTTAAGGGATTTTCTGTAGGCGGTGCAGCGGTTTCTGAAAAGCATGCAGGATTTATCATTAATAAAGGCGGTGCTACTTGTTCGGACGTGAAAGCCTTGATAGAGCATATTCAAAATACTGTTTTTAGTAACTTCGGCGTTTTGCTTGAATGTGAAGTGATTTTTGTATGATGGCACTTTCTTATTCTAAGTGCGCAAAGGAAGCGCTTAAGGAAAGCGGTGAAAAAAAGAAGAAGTGCTGCCAGCGAATGCTTGATGATATTGTGGATCTGGCGAAAGAAAAGGAAGCTTTGATACGTTTGCAAAAGCTTTCGGCTTCTTGCGGGCATTTTAAGTGCGGTTCCTGCTATTCTTACTTTTTAAGAGGCCTGTTTATTGCCTTTGGCAATGTAACTGATCCTTCGAAAGCTTATCATCTTGAGTTGTCCTTCAAAACTCAAGAAGAAAGAGACTGCGTTTTCGAGATTCTTTGTGAAAACGGTAACGATATGAAGAAAGCTGTTCGTAAAGGACGTTTTCTCCTTTATATAAAGGACAGTACACTTATTGAAGATTTTTTTGCCATGATCGGTGCCAATAAGCTTGCTTTCGATCTTATGAATTCTAAGATAGTCAGAGAGGTTATGGAGAATACTAACAGGCAGATAAATTGTGATATGGCTAACATACAGAAGTCCATATCTGCTGCGGAGCATTATTCTGAAATTATTTCTGAGCTTCAAGAAAACGGCACAATTATGCGTCTTCCCACCGATCTGAGAGAGACGGCGCGACTGAGGATCGAGAACAATCAAGCTTCGCTTGCCGATCTGGGAAGGCTTCATAATCCGCCAATATCAAAATCCGGAGTAAAGCACAGACTGGATAAAATATTAGACTTTTATAAAGATATTAATAGTAAATAAAGAAAGGGGTAGAGAAAATGATCGGTTTTGTACATTTGCATTTGCACAGCGAATACAGCCTTTTGGATGGTGCATGCCGCATTTCTCAGATCCCCAAGGCCGCCAAGGCCGCAGGACATACCGCTTGTGCAATAACGGATCACGGTGTTATGTACGGAGCGGTTGCATTCTATAAAGCTTGTAAATCAGAGGGAATCAAACCAATCATAGGTTGTGAGGTATATGTTGCTAACGGATCACGTCTGGAGCGTGAATCTACCATTGACGGACACTCATCCCATCTTGTTTTGCTTTGTAAAAATGA
>SVQJ01000172.1 GCA_015065395.1 Oscillospiraceae bacterium | reverse complement strand
CCGCCAGTCCGATACAGGCTCGAACTGGCAGCTTAAATTTGTTCTTTTTTGTGTCTACTAACTATTGACTGTTTCACAAAAAACTTTACATAAGGTTTTTTTAAGAATTACAAGGCAAAAGGCGTAGCCTAAGCAGAGAGAGAAGCACCAAAATGAGCTCGTTCATTTTGGTGCTTCTCTCTCTTTTTAGGACCTTTTTTCTTTTTGCTATCGTTGTCTTATTAAAGTTCCTTTGGTTCTTTCCTTTCAAGGAAAGAACGAGAAAACAGCTTCCTTCCACTGTCAAACCGAAACCTGAATAATTTTGAGATGATTAAAATAATAATTAATAATAATCAAACATCCTCTTGATTTGTTGGAACGGGTTTGGTATAATATGAAAAGCTCAGTATCGTTTTTGCGATCAATTATCAGCCTGCATAGTTAAATGGATATAACAAACCCCTCCTAAGGGTTAGTTGTGGGTTCGATTCCCGCTGCGGGTGCCAGAAAAGACCCCACATTTGTCGTAGACAAATGTGGGGCCTTTTCAACTAAGTGTGCCTTGCGGCACGATAAGCACACCTTCGGTGCGTGAAGTGATGCTTCGCATCGTGAAGTGCCTGCGGGCGTGAGCGGCACGCTTAACTTCACGTCGTGCATAAGCAAGGTACTTCACAGCGGCATTGCCGCTGCTTCACTTGGCGAAGTCAAAGCTTCACCATACACTGTCGGGGCGTCTTTGTGTTCGATTGAAGAATTCATAGTTTTGTGATATAATCAGTTCTATAAAAACCAATTTATCAAGCGGATCGGAAGGTGTACTTTTGCTTACTTTTACCCTAATTCTGCGACCTTTGGTCACCCTTGGCTACGAAAAAACACTCTTTTGTCTGCAGCGCAAAAGAGTGTTTTTTCAATGAAATTTACGCTTTTGGGGATCACGTGCCCCTGAGCGTGATGACAAGGCTTGGCTCAGAGGGATCTCTTGTGCCTCTTTCCCATTTTCCTATCATTCGTAAAAGCTTTCCGTCAAGGGTGATGCTTTGATCGTTCATATCAGCTTTTTTGGTTATGTCTAGGGATAGTGTTCCCGTCAGGTCCTGGGCAAGAATTTGCACGTTCTTTGGTATTTTTTCGGAAAATTCCACGGTGAGGCTATTGAAAACTCCGAACACTCCCAATGAGGACGAGATGTTT
Source organism: Oscillospiraceae bacterium (assembly GCA_015065395.1). GTDB lineage: Bacteria > Bacillota > Clostridia > Oscillospirales > CAG-272 > Avispirillum. The sequence goes on along the minus strand of SVQJ01000172.1, from coordinate 2,766 downwards.
ACATCGTGTATCGTAACGTTGGCAGGGAGGTGGGCTCCGGGTATCGGATCTATAGTTCTTCTGATGGCAGCGACCGCGTACGCGCCTGTTTCGGGGTTCTTCGAGGCTGTGATGAACGGCGAAGCGCCGGCGCAGGGGTGTACGGTTGGCAGAGGGCAATTTCTTGCCATTATTGCAGGTGCGCTTTCCTTTACGGTCAAGCCTTTGCAGGGGGCCCATTCGCAAAGCTCGCTTTCGCAGAACATGGTATCGGTGAGGATCTCCCGGGAGCAGATATAGCTGCCGTCCTTTATGCTGAACGGCGGTGACAGTCTTTGCCAGTTTACGCACGCCCTTGCATCATTATTATAATTCATGATCCCTGTGCAGAGACCGAGGGATGCGCACACAGAGTAGAGATTTTCTCCGTTTATAAAAGCGCGTCCTGTGGCTTTTTTCGGATCCTGCATCAGAGCCTCGTGAGCTCTTTGTAGGGTGCATACGTTATCAAACGGATCAATAACGTCGTAGGTACGGTAAGCATCGGCAAATTCCATTTGCTTTTTAACTCTTGCTTGTCTTTCTTTGATAAAGTCAAAGGATCGGTGGTTGTGGGTGCAGGGAAGCTGAATGACAGCGTGCTCGACCCATAGATCGGGTGCGTATTTCCTTGCGCATTCGCTTATCATTTTTCTGTAATCGTCATCCCAATCGTGTGTTCCCCAGTCCACCTTCCAGTAAGAAACACCTGCTTCGGCGCACCATTTTGCCCGAGTTTCCCAATACTCCCGTGCGGTGCGTTCATCGTATTCACCTTCATTCTTTTCCTGAGGAGAGATCCAAAGACCGAGTCCTGCATATCCCATTTCCTTCACCTTTTCGGAAATGCCCAGAAGCCTTTTTGCAGGGGTGCTGCCAAAGGCGGCAAATTTAACGGGATCCGGGTCAACTGAACCGTAAAGATGACGGTGTTGTGCATCGTTGGGAGTGCCGAGGGGGAGATCCCACCCGTCGTCCAAAAGGAAGATAAGACCGCTGCGCTCCTCCTTGGTTGCAGGGTGATAAAAATTATTCTCCCCGAAAAGTGCATCAGAGTTAAGTGCATCACGCCATTGTGAAAGACCGGTGCCCTCAAGTCCAAGAGCTTCGGCGGCGGCAGATTGATTCCACCAGGTGCATACATAGCTGCCTGTCGGTCGGCTGCTTTCGGGGATGAGATTTATATTTGTTTTCTGAAGGTCGAAATTGCTCAAATTCTGTGCTTCCTTTCCTTTGTCTACATTTATAATATACCACATATTAAGGGCTCTGTCAAATGACCTTTTGCAAAGCTTTGGAGGATCGGGGAAGGAAAAATGAATAATCTTGGTCCGATTCCTGCGTTTTTACTGCTGCTTTGAAAAAATGAGGATCGGGATGCTTTTCAAAAAAGCGTTGCAGATAAGAAATCGGCATGGAAACGTCAGAAAGAAAAGAAGGAATTTGTACAATTAGGTAAAAAGCATTTTTGTGCGAAATGCTGATTATGTATTTGAAAGATAAAAGGATTTATGATGCAAAAATGACAAATTATATCATATTTGTTCATGCTGTGGGTTTTTACAAAAAAATAGTACAAATTTGAAATATCCCCTTGCAAATTACACTTTATTATGGTAACATAATAAGGTAAGTGAATTTTTGATTATATTCTGATTCGCGAAAAGGAGAAAAACAATGATGAACACAAGAAAGATGATATCTCTCGTGCTTGCTTTCTGTATGCTCTTTTCTCTCGCTCTTCCCGTTTTTGCGGAGGATGTTGTTGAGAACATGACAAATATTACCCTTGCTGAGGGCAGCAATGCTCTGACTGTTGAGGATGCAAGCGCGATCAATATTTTCCTCTTCGAGGTTACCGATGAGGATAAGATCGGTACCTACAAGGTAACAACCAATAATCCCGATGCTGTTCTTTACAGCTATGCGGGCAGTGCTTTCTTTTTCTTTGATAACACTGCAAATTCCGATTACGATCCTGTAACGAACAGCTTTACCTTTGAGCTTAAATACGTAGGCCCCTCTGCTCTTATCGGAGTAAAGGGCGCGGGATCTTTCTCCATCAATATCGAATATCTTGGTAACTTTATCGAGTTTGACCCTGCAACTCTTCCCTATGAGCAGTATGTTCCCAAGGTAGACCCCACCCCCTTCACCCTTGAGCTGGCCGAGGGTGCGGAGCTTAAGTATGTTAACGTATTTAAGGATCAGACGGTAGCGGTTGATGAAAACGGCTACTATCATTTGGGAACTGTTGACGGTCCCATCCTCTACGCAAACATTACCGGAACCGCTCCTTATCTGAACTTTACCGAGGCTGTGTCCTACGGAGCTCTCAGATTCACCCAGTATGACGAAGACGGAAACTTTGTTGCTAAATACGATTTCACGGATTTCCAGACCGAATATGTGGCGTGCTCAGACGCAACCAACGGAGTATATCCCCTGAATGCGGATATTGAGTTTATGCTCAAGAATGTAGGTGAGGCTAAGGGCTGGTACGATTACGAAAACCGTGCCACCGGTGCTTATCTCTTTGAGACTCAGATAGATGAAGCCACCGGATGGCTCTTCGCGACCTGCTACGTCGTAGAGCCTGAGAAGAGCGCAACTCTCACTCTCAACGGTGAGGCTGTTGAGTACGCTGTAGGTGCTGAGATCACACTAAACGCTGAGTTCTATGTTGAGGGCGGCGTAGCTTACAGATTCAACAAGTGGATCGGCGATGTTGAAGCTGCCGGTATCGAC
>SVQJ01000171.1:2188-3955 GCA_015065395.1 Oscillospiraceae bacterium | reverse complement strand
AGCCCCGAAAAACGAAATCTGCATCCTTCTCGACAGTCCGAAGCAGCTTGTCGATAACTTTATCGACAAGCTGAAAATAAAAAGGGCGAAAGTCCTTTTTATTTTATTCATAGTTTATTTATTCATAATTGTTGAATTTTTGCGGTTATTGTAATATAATGTAGGTTGTATTATGCTACTCAGAATGGGATATAAAATGTATTATACAGAAACAAAAAAAGGAATAACACTTGTTGGTATCGATATTGGATCAACGACCGCAAAAATTGTAGTTGTCCGTGATGATGAAGTCGTATATCGCAGATATGAACGTCACATGTCTCAGGTTCGTCAAAAAACCCTTGAGCTGATTAAGGACTGTGCTCATGTTATCGGTGACGGTGAAATCAAGGTCGCTGTTTCCGGCTCTGCAGGACTTGGAATGGCAAATGCGGCAGGTCTTGCATTTGTGCAGGAGGTGTTTGCCACCGGAGAGGTAATAAAGCATTTTGCACCCGAAACCGATGCGGTTATCGAGCTTGGCGGAGAAGATGCAAAGGTCATTTTCTTTAGCGGAGGCACCGACGAAAGAATGAACGGTAGCTGTGCCGGAGGCACGGGTGCATTCATTGACCAGATGGCCAGCCTGCTTAACGTTACTCCTGATGAGCTGGATATGCTTTCCCTTGGGTGTGAAAGAATATATCCAATAGCTTCCAGATGCGGTGTTTTTGCTAAAACAGATATTCAACCTCTTTTGAATCAGGGAGCGAGAAAAGAGGATATTGCAGCGAGTATATATCAGGCTGTGGTTAACCAAACCATTGCAGGTCTTGCTCAGGGAAGAAAGATTGAAGGAACCGTAATGTTTCTCGGCGGCCCATTGCATTTCTGCAAGGGCCTTCGTGAAAGATTTGTAAAAACGCTGAAGCTTGATACTGAACATGCTGTATTTCCTGAGTATGCACTATATTCAGTTTCTCTCGGTGCTGCTCTTTTTGCTGAAGAATCAGCAGACATAACCAATGTGGAAACCCTTGTCCGGGCTATCAGCAATTCCACTCAGCAAAAGAATGAAACCAAGCATATAAGTCCTTTGTTTGAAAGCGAAGCTGAATTGGAAGAGTTCAGAAAGAGACACGCAAAGGCGGACGTTGAGAAATGTGATATCAATAGCTATTCCGGTAAAGCTTGGCTGGGTATTGACTGCGGTAGTACTACAACAAAGCTTGTGCTTATTGATGAAAAATGCAGAATATTGTATTCATATTATGATTCCAATAAAGGCAATCCTGTTGAAATAGTACGAAGACAGCTTGAAAAGATATACTCAATTATCGGAGATAAGATAGAGATCGCAGGCAGCGCAGTTACAGGTTACGGTGAGGAGCTTATTTGTGCCGGGTTCGGTGTGGATAAAGGTATAGTTGAAACGATTGCCCATTATACCGCTGCATCTCATTTTGAACCGAATGTTGATTTTATACTGGATATCGGCGGTCAGGATATTAAATGCTTTCGGGTAAAAAATAACTCTATTGACAGCATAATGCTCAATGAGGCATGTTCTTCCGGATGCGGATCGTTCCTTGAAACTTTTGCAAAGTCGATGGGATATACTGCACCTGAATTTGCAGATCTGGGGCTTTACGGTAAAGCTCCCGTTGATCTGGGAAGCAGATGTACCGTGTTTATGAATTCGTCTGTAAAACAGGCTCAAAAGGACGGTGCTGCTGTTGAGGATATTTCTGCGGGGCTTTCCATAAGTGTTGTTAAGAATGCAATATA
>SVQJ01000171.1:0-2178 GCA_015065395.1 Oscillospiraceae bacterium | reverse complement strand
TAAAGTTATCAGAGCGGGAAGCGCGGATGAACTGGGAGAAAAGATCGTTGTGCAAGGCGGAACCTTTTATAACGATGCTGTTCTGCGTAGCTTTGAAACTGAGCTTTCCAAAAACGTAGTCAGACCTGCTATTGCAGGACTGATGGGTGCGTTCGGAGCAGCTCTTTATGTTAAAAAGCTTGGTATAGCGCGATCCGGAATTATAAAACCCGGAGAGCTTGAAAAATTCGAGCATAAGGCAGTTTCAGTCAGATGCGGCAAATGCCAGAATAAATGTCCCTTAACTGTTAATACTTTTTCCTCCGGAGCAAGGTTTATTTCCGGAAACCAGTGTGATAGGGGAGCCGGTATTACTGACAGTCTTGCGGATAAGCTTCCCAATCTCCATAAATATAAAAGAGACAAGCTTTATTCTCTCGCCTGTGATACAGGCGATGGTGAACGCGGAACTGTGGGTTTGCCTTTGGCACTGGGAATGTATGAGCTTGCGCCCTTGTGGCATAAGATTTTCCGTGAGCTTGGATTTAAGGTCATCATGACAGGTCAGTCCAGCAAAGAAGTTTATGCTAAAGGTCACTTCAGCATCCCCTCCGATACTGCCTGCTATCCTGCAAAGCTTATGCACGGTCATATACAGCTTCTTATAGAAGCTGGTGTGGATGCTATTTTCTATCCTGCGCTTACATACAATGTTGATGAGCAAAGCGGGAAGAATCATTATAATTGTCCTGTGGTTGCTTATTATTCAGAGCTGTTGAACAGTAATACCGAAGAGCTTTCAAAAATTAAGTTTTTATATCCCTATCTCAATATAAACAATGAAAAGTGGTTCAGCAAGGGGCTGTATACTTATCTTTCTGAGTTTTTCGGTGATATAACAATGAATGAGGTAAGAGCAGCAGTTTCCGAAGGCTTGAAGGCGTATAATGAATGGATGGCTGATATAAGGCGTGAGGGTAGCTCTGTGATAGAGTTTGCGAGAAGCAATAATATACCTCTTATGGTTCTTGCAGGCCGACCTTATCATGCTGATTCGGAGATAGGACACGGCATCGACCGCCTTGCGAATTCTCTTGGATTTGCTGTCGTCAGCGAAGACAGCATTTCGGAGCTTTGTGAGTGCCCTGAAGTAAATGTGCTTAATCAGTGGACATATCATTCCAGGCTTTATAAGGCTGCGAAATATGTCACTGAGCATGATAACTGTCAGTTGGTTCAGCTTGTTTCCTTCGGCTGCGGCGTGGATGCCATAACTACTGATGAAGTACGAGAGATTCTTGAATCAAAGGGGAAATTGTATACACAGCTGAAAATAGATGAAATTACTAATCTTGGAGCAGTTAAAATAAGGCTGAGAAGCCTTATCGGAGCTATGGAAGAAAGAGAAAGAGCAAAGGAGGTGGCAGAATGAGCGGTAAAGTACTTTTTACCGAGGAAATGAGAAAGGATTATACTATCCTTATCCCTACAATGCTGCCCATGCACTTCAAAATGATAGCAACAACTCTTGAAAGATTTGGATATAAGGCCTGTGTTCTTGAAAACTACGGACAGGGTGTTGTTGATAACGGTTTGAAATATGTACATAACGATTCTTGCTATCCTGCGCTTTTAATTATCGGACAATTTATCGATGCGCTTAAGTCGGGTAAGTTTGATACCCACAAGGTGGCATTGATGATCACACAGACAGGCGGCGGATGCCGTGCTTCTAATTATCTTCCGCTTCTCAGGAAAGCGCTTGAAAAATCCGGCTTTGATTACATACCTATAATTTCTCTGAATTTTTCGGGTATGGACGAAAATCCGGGCTTCCAATTAACTCTCCCTATCCTTCATAGAATGGTTTACGCAGTAATGTACGGAGATCTCCTTATGCTCCTTCGTAATCAATGCGTTCCTTATGAGAAGGTGAAGGGAACAACTGATGCCAAATGTGAGAAATGGACTAAGAAGCTCACCGATGAGATGGCTGTTTCAAGAATCAAATACAGAAATATAAAGAAGAATTATGCGGCTATCGTAAAGGATTTTGCTTCTATCCCCAAAAACGACGAAAAAAAGATTAAGGTTGGAATTGTAGGAGAGATATTTGTTAAATTTTCTCCCCTTGGCAATAATCATCTTGAGGATTTTCTTGTCAGTGAGGGCGCAGAGGTTACCATGGCCGGCCTTGTT
>SVQJ01000015.1 GCA_015065395.1 Oscillospiraceae bacterium | reverse complement strand
GTATTTTTCAGGAGGAGCGCTTATAGATCAAAGCTCTTCGATCTTCTTTCTTGCGGCAATAAATCTCGGATCGGTGACAACGGGATTTCCTTCCTTGTCGCCGCATTCATCATAGCATCTTACCATATCCCAGAGCAGTGCTTCCTTCAGTTCTTCGGGAGTATCTATGCGAGAGCCTTTAAAATTACTGTGATTAAAAAAGGTCTCGTTGACTGCCATTCCTGTTTCCGTATATGCTTTGTAAAACTCAACGCATACGTCGGCTAGGCGCTCTGCGGTTTTTACACAGTTTTCAAAATCCCCTCGGCGAAGATACTCTTTTGCAATGCAATACAGGGGATATCTCTTATGATACAGCATTTCAACAGGGCAAAACTCCATTGCATAATCGCAAAATTCAGCCATTTTTTCAAATACGGAAATTGCATTGTCGCGGTTTTCCTCTCCGAATACGGAATGAGCGCCCGTCAGGCAATAAAAGCCCGTCATCATATGTTTTGCAGTATGCTCGAAAAATCCCTTTGCATATTCAAGTCTGTCAACACAATTACCTGCAGCAACCGCAATTCTGTACTTTGCATATACCTGATCGTCCTTACCGAGGTCATTACATTCATTGTACGCCTTATCAAATTCACCCGTAGCAGAATAAAGCTCCATAAGATCTATCTTTGCATCCTTTTTGAATCCGATATTGGGACAATAAGTTACTACCGTTCTCAAATACCTCTCGGTCTTTGAATAGATGCCGTTCTTCTTTTTCTCGCTCATTTCGGGAAACATACCACGAGTGGCAGCGCGCATTACACTGATTCCGTAGACTGCGGCACGAATCAGCATAAGATAATTGAGAGGATACTTATTTACAAATGCCTCCAGCACCTCAAAGCAACGGAGCGATTTATCACAATCACGATTTCCGAAGGATTGATTGTTATGCCCGCATTTTTTGATCTCATCGATCTCGTTCATGGTTTTAGCAAGATCCTCTTCTTCGTCCCCAATCATTCCAAGGATAGCGTCTGTAGAGGTTTCAAGCACCTTTGCAAGGGGAACGATCTGAGAAATATCGGGCATTCCTGCATCACATTCCCATTTTGACACGGTCTGAACTGAAACTCCTATCTTTTCCGCAACCTCTGCTTGAGAAAAGCCCTTCTCTTTTCTGAAAGCCTTTATTCTCTGTCCTACTGTCATGATCATTTTTCCTTTCAAATTTTCTTGAAAAAGACGTGCACGTTTCTCTTTCTGATTGTATTATAACATTACTTCGTTATATATTGAAACAATCTTAACGGAAAATATTATTCTACTGAAACTTTAAATATTGAAAAAACAAATACAATACGATATAATGAATAGTAAATCCGTCGAAAGGAGGACATGCCGTGAAAAAGAAAATAACGATAGGGATTATTGCTCACGTTGATGCGGGCAAGACCACTCTCAGCGAGGCGTTGCTGTATATATCGGGAAGAATCCGAACGTTGGGGCGAGTGGATCATAAAAACACCTATCTTGACACAAACGCCATTGAGCGTGAGCGCGGTATCACGATTTTTTCAAAGCAAGCACGTTTTTCAAGCGAAAATTGTGATTTTATCCTCCTTGACACACCGGGTCACGTAGATTTTTCTGCGGAAACTGAACGCACGCTTTCTCTTCTTGACTACGCAGTCCTTGTTATCAGTGCATCAGACGGTGTGCAGAATCACACTCGGACCCTTTGGCAGCTGCTGGAGCATTACGGCGTGCCTACCTTTATTTTCGTTAACAAGTGCGATATTTCAATAAAGCTGAAGGAAGATATTGAAAAGGAGCTTGCAAACACACTCTCTCCTCTGTGTGTCGGATTTTTGGAGGCACAGGGTCGGGATGAATTGGAAGAAAAATTAGCTTTCGTTCACGAAGGTTTTATGGATAGCTTTCTTTGTGGAGAAGGTATTGACGACGAGGATATAGCATATCTTATCAGCCATCGGGATCTTTTCCCTTGCCTTTTCGGCTCTGCTTTGAGAATGCAGGGTATTGACTTTTTGCTTGATACTTTGGACAAATACACGCTCTCCCCCATCTATGAAAACAGTATTTTCGGAGCAAAGGTTTATAAAATTGTTCATATCGGATCTACGAGACTGACTTATATGAAGATAACAAGCGGCTTACTTTCTGCACGTGATGAGCTATGCTATCTTTCGGAAGATGGTATCCGCATCACAGAAAAAGTGACCCAGATAAGACTTTATTCAGGTGATAAGTTTGAGCAGACCGATAGGGTGCCGGCAGGTGAGATCTGCGCAGTCATCGGGCTTTCTTCTTCCTATGTAGGCCAAGGACTGGGACTTGAGCAGGATACGCAGAAGCCGCTGCTTGAGCCTGTACTGTCCTATGCTATTCATCTTCCTCCCGAGTGCGATACGCGCTTATTTTTCCCGAAGCTTAAAGAGCTTGAGGAGGAGGAGCCCTCGTTACACCTTATGTGGAATGAAGAACTTTCACAGATAGAAGTTCGACTCATGGGCGAGGTACAGACCGAGCTTATAAAAAGGCTTATCAGCGATCGATTTTCAACTGATTGCTCACTTGGAGCGGGAAGAATATTATATAAAGAAAAAGCTCTCGGAAAAGCTATCGGTGTTGGTCACTTTGAACCGCTGCGTCACTACGCGGAGGTACAGCTGCTTATTGAACCGCAGCCTAAGGGCACGGGACTGGTATTCGACACAAACCTTCCCGATAATATGCTTGACACAAACTGGCAAAGGCTGATCCTCACTCATCTTTACGAAAAAGACCACCGCGGCACTCTTACGGGTGCTGTTCTTATCGATACCAAGATAACTCTTGTAGCGGGCAAGGCCCATCTAAAGCATACCGAAGGCGGTGATTTTCGCGAGGCAACGTACAGAGCCGTGAGGCACGGTCTTATGAAATCGGGATGCATACTGCTTGAGCCCTATTACAAGTTCAGGCTTGAGGTTCCGACTTCTTGCGTAGGCAGAGCCATGTCCGATCTTCAAGCGCGCTTTGCAAGCTTTGAGCTTGAATACTCGGACACAGAAAACACCGTAATACACGGAACTGCACCTGTTGCGACAATTCATGATTATCCGAGAGAGGTAATTTCGTACACACGGGGAGAAGGAAAGCTGTTCTGCACGCCGGGAGGTTATGAGCCCTGCCATAATCAGGATGAAATCGTCTCCGACACTGGCTATGACCCCAATAGTGACATCGACAACCCTCCCCACTCCGTATTCTGTGCACACGGTGCAGGCTTTACTGTGCATTGGAGTGAGGTCGACAACTATAAGCATCTCGAGGTCGACTTAAAAGACTCAAGCGAAGGCGCGGCAATAATACCCAAAGTCTCTACCCTGGCACGTAAATACAGCATAAGCGATGAGGAGCTTGAAGCAATAATGCTCCGCACCTACGGTCCCATCAGACGTAAGCGATACAGTGAACCCAAACGGATGTCCACCGACATGAAAGATAAGCCTCGCAAGTCAAAAATAATACGTTCGCAGAGAAACATGGTGATCGTTGACGGATACAATCTTATCTACTCCGACGATGATCTGAAGAGCACCGCCGCTTACAGCCTTGAAAAAGCTCGTGAGGATCTCATGAACTTACTCAGCAATTACGTTGCCTACACAAGGACAGAGCTCGTGCTTGTGTTCGATGCATATCTCGTTGAGGATAACAAAGGAGAAGAGTTTATGCACGATGGCTACAAGGTTGTGTTTACCAAAGAGGATCAGACCGCCGATACGTACATTGAAAAAATGATGCACGAGCTTGGTCCAGATTACAGCATACGAATGGTAACCGATGATAAGCTTTTGCAATTCTCCGCGGTACATTCAGGTATCTCTCGCATGACTGCCAAAGAATTCTCAGATGAACTGACTCGCATCGGCAACGAAATAAGCGAATTTGTGCGCAAGCTTTCGGAATGTAAGAGGAGTTGATTCAGCATTGCGGCGAAGGATGATCGTACTGCTTATAAGCAAAATAATAACCGTCATTCCCTTATAGGAGTGACGGTTATTTTATTACAATCAAGTATTAAACCTCTATAAGCTCATAATCCACCGTTCCGTATCCAAGGGCGTTGGCTGCTTCGATAGTATGAGCTCCGTTACGGCTTTCAATACGCTCAATAAGGTGGGGGCGTCCCGGATCGGAGCAGGCATAAACCAGATCAATACAAGCTTTATCTATAGCTATGGGATCATCAGACACAAGAATTCCAATATCAGCAATACATGGATCTTCTGCAACAGCGCAGCAATCACAGTCTACGCTCATATTCTTCATGACGTTTACATACACAATATTTCCCTTGAAATATTCCACAACGCTTAATGCGGCGTCTGCCATTGATTCTAAGAAAAGATCGTGATCTGCTGTCCACTTTTTTTCAGGCTCTCCTGCACCGTGTATATATGCTTTACCGAAGGAGGAAGCAACACCGATGGAAAGCTGCTTCAACGCTCCTCCGTATCCTCCCATAGGGTGGCCCTTAAAATGGGAGAGAACCAGCATGGAATCGTAATTCACGATATTCTTTCCCACATAATTTTCCCGAATCACCTTACCGTTAGGAATCGAAAGCTTCAGATCCGGGCCTTCTGCATCGAGAATATCCACAGAAAAATATTCATTCCAGCCGTGATCCTCGATCAGCCTGCGATGCTTTTCGGTTGTATTTCGTTCACCGGCATAAGCGGTATTGCATTCAACTACGGTTCCCTGCACGCAATCTATGATAGGCTTCCAGAAATCGGGCTTCAAAAAATTTTGATTCCCTTTTTCGCCCGAATGTACCTTTATTGCAACATTTCCCTGAAGCTTCTTTCCTAAAAGCTTATAAAGCTCCGGAACTTTTTCAGAGGTTATGCTTCTTGTAAAATATACTTTCGCGCTCATCATAATTCTCCTTGATCATACCGTTATTGAATACCTACAAAGTTTTTTATTGCTTCCACCCATATCTTGCAGGCAGCGTAATTCAGATGCACGTAATTATCCGAGCAATACGCCGCATCCAATGCTCCGTTTTCATCCTTAAACGGTGTGGCTATATCTATATATTTACAGCCGTTTGCGCTCGCAAGGTTTTGCAGCTTTGCATTGTACGCTTCCATATTTGCATTCGTCAGATTATTTCCGTGATCCTTAGGATATATTGGTGTTCCGGACTGGATATATATCTGAACTCCGGGAACCTTTGCTTTTATATTATTGATCAGCGTTTGGTAATTTGCTATTATCTTGTCTATATTTACCCACACAAGATCATTGGTACCAAGCAGGATAAACACATTTTTGGCTCCGCAGGCTGCTACGGCATCCTCGATCTTCATTTTCTGATTATTGTATGTAACCTTACCGTAGCTGTTGTCGGCAGCATAGTTATACAAAGCAAGTCCTGTTTCACAGAGAAACGTTGCTTTGCCGAAAACGTTGGTATTACCCTCGTATATCTCCAGCATTTCTGACACAGAATCGCCCACAAAGACGCTGTTATCAAAAAAGCTTTTGTTAGTTGTGCTTGCATCGCCATCAGAGCTGAGCTTATCGGTATAGCTATCCTTATAGGAATATCCGCACTCAGAGCAGGTGTGGGTAGTATACCCCCCTGCATTCTCTGTGGGATTGGTTACAACAGAGGTATAGCTATGACCCTTTGCATCAATGAATGCTTCACTGAAGGTCTTACCGCAGGAGCAGGTATATTTAGTGTATCCCTTGCCGGTACAGGTAGGTGCGACCTTTTCCACGGTATAATCGTGGTCATGCTCGGGAGGGGCTGTGGTTTCCTCATTAAATGTGGTATCGGGAGAAATTTCGTTATTCTCATTATTTGTAGTATCGATATCTGTCCCATTCAAACCATTATCAGTCTCCGTGCTGTCAAGCTTTTCGGATTCATCGAAAAGCTTCTGCTCCGATTCTTCTATTTTATCGGTATCATCATTATTAGGTCTGACAAGACAGCCTGTTAGGCTCGAACAAACTATAGCTATGCAAAAAATCAATGCTGCAAATTTCCTCATATTCATTATCCTTCCAAACATTTACACATTTATTCTAACCTTTTTACAGTACAAATGCAAGTTATTTTAACAACAAATATTATTATTCAATATACATCGACATAAAATCGTCGTGATATGTTGAAATTTGAATTCAATTTTGCTATAATATTACAAATGTTTTAACAATGCTCAGAAGTGCGTTGTAAATAATTAAAGTTCCCGGAAGGTGTAGTATGGATATCAAATACAAAAAAGATAAGCATTATAACACTTCAAAGCGTCCGATACGTCAGCCAAGGATCATCGTCTGGCTTATAAAGATCGTATCAAAGATCCTTCTCTCGGGCGAGAAATACACAATAGAAAAAGTGAATATGGAAGGGCTTGAGCCTCCGTATATTCTTCTGAGCAATCACATGTCCTTTATAGATTTTGAGCTGACCGGTATCGCCACGTATCCTCACAGGGTCAACAATGTAGTCACCATTGACGGTTACTACCGCCGCCCTTGGCTTATGGAGCTGATCGGCAGTATCTGCAAAAGAAAATTTACTACAGATCTGAGCCTTGTTCGTTCAATTCACCACGTGATAAAAAAAGGGGACGTACTTTGCATGTATCCTGAGGCAAGATATTCTCCCATCGGTACTACAGCTTATCTTCCCGATACACTGGGAAGACTTGTTAAGATGAACAAGGTTCCCGTGGTTTGCGCCGTACATCACGGCAATTATCTGCGCGGCCCTTTTTGGAATTACAGACAAAAAAGAAAGGTTCCCCTTCTTTCTACATATACCCAGGTTCTTACTGCCGACGATGTGAAAAGAATGAGTGTGGACGAGATAAATGCAGTCATCAAGGAATCCCTTACCTACGATGAATATAAGTATCAAAAGGAAAACGGTATTTCCATCAGCGAGCCTTACCGGGCTCAGGGACTTCACAAGGTGCTTTACCGCTGTCCCCACTGCAACACGGAGTTCAAAATGGCATCTGAAGGATGCGAGCTCTATTGCAAAGAATGCTCAAAGAGATGGACGATGAACACGGATGGTTCACTTTCTGCCCTTTCCGGAGAAACTGAATTCTCTCACATTCCTGACTGGTTTGAATGGGAAAGGACTACTGTTCGCGATGAGATCCTCCGCGGCGAATACAGCTTCAGCGATACCGTTGATGTTTATTCTCTTCCCACCTGTATGCGCTTTAAGCATTTGGGCAAGGCTAAGCTCACTCACGATCTTGAAAACGGTTTCGTTATTGAAGGAGAATACAACTCCGCGCCTTACAGGATACAGCGTACGCCTGTCGGTCTTAACGGTCTTCACGTCGAATATGACTACTGCTATATCAAGCCCTATGACTGCATTGATATATCAACGGATAACGATTCACTATACTGTTATCCCGAAAAGGAAAACGTTATAACAAAGCTTTCTTTTGCAACTGAAGAAATGCACAGAATAAAGAATTCAAAGGCTGTGTACATAGGAGTACCCGTATTGGACACCGTGCCTAAAATGATCAATTAGAAATCCACCCTAATAAGGAATAATAAAAAAGCATTGCAGAAGTGATGATCCACCCATGCAATGCTTTTTTATAATTCAAATCATTTTGCGTTTCATATACTGATAACATCCAGAGCATCAAGGAAAGACGATACGAGTATCAAAACTATAAAGGGAGGAGCGATATAGCGGATCATTACAGAAAAAAGCCTCTTACTTCTGAAAGGTCCGGACAGCTCGATTTCCCGAGAAACAGTTTCTGTCCCCTTAACATAACCTATAAGCAAACAAGTTCCAAGTGCAACCAAGGGAATCACGAGATTGTTACTTAAAAAATCAAAGAAATCAAGAATATCCAGCCCCAAAAGACGGACATCTGAAAGCAGGCTGAATCCCAATGTGGGGAAAATACCTAAAATGACCGTAAGTCCCACAGTCAACGCACAACAAAAGGCTCTGCCCTTCGCAGTTTTCTCACAGAGGCCGCTTACAATAGTTTCCATCATGGAGACGGCACTTGTAAGTGCTGCGAAAAACACGCAGAGAAAAAAAGCAGCACCAACAAAACTTCCTCCCGGCATGGTTGCAAAAACTCTCGGAAGCGTTACAAACATCAAGCCCTTTCCGCCTTCGGTCGCGTGGGCTGCCTGCCCCCCGGAAAACGCAAAAACCGCAGGTACTATCATCAATCCCGAAAGAAATGCTATTCCCGTATCGAATATTTCTATCTGCCTTGCGGACCTTTCAATATTTATGTTCTTTTTCATATATGACCCATAGGTTATGATCACTCCCATAGCCAGGGACATGGAATAAAAAAGCTGACCCATTGCGGCTACCACAGTCATTAAGGAAAGCTTTGAAAAATCAGGTTTTATATAATACATTGCTCCCGACAGCGCACCGTCCACTGTGAACAGTATATATACTGTAATGAAAAGCATAAAGGCCAGCAGTGACGGCATCATGATCTTGCTGAGCTTTTCTATGCCCTTTTGTACTCCCATAAGGACAACTACAGCCGTTACAGCAAGAAACACAGAAAAAAACAGCAGAGGTTCCCATATACCTTGAACATAGGCAGCAAAATATGAACCTTCACCCATCCTACTACCGTCACCGACAAGATATGCGGCAAAGAATTTGATAACCCAGCCTCCAACGACCGAATAATACGGAAGGATAAGAAAAGGTATTATTAAAGAACCGTATCCCAAAAAAGCAAAGCGTCTGTCAAGCGCCCTGAACGCCTCCATGGCACTTTTGCCGGTCCTTCTGCCAATAGCTATCTCACATATCATCAAAGTAAAGCCAAAAGTCAGGGCAAGGATCAGATATACGAAAAGAAAAACTCCTCCTCCGTATTTTGCGGCAAGATACGGGAACCTCCAGATATTCCCCAAACCCACGGCTGCCCCTGCCGCCGCAAGCACAAAGCCTACCTTACCGGAAAATGTTGCTTTTTTCTCGTTCACGCATACAGCCTCGTTTCCTTGAAAATACAATAATAAATTCTCCTAAAAACCAAGGATTATGCAAAAATGACACGCACTGAAAAAATGTCACATTAAGAAGAAGGTTTGTATAGGGAAAAGGCGACGCCAAAGCAATGCTATACTTTGACTCTTTCCTTTTTACATGAAAGAAACATAAAAACCTTGTTAAAGCTGTGACAAACGCATTAACAAGGTTTTTTTGTGAATTTTTACTTAAGTTACGTTTTTTGAATGATCGACTCTTTTACAAAAGCCTTTATATCTTTATTACGCCGAACACATCAAGAACAGACGATATAAGTATCACCATCAGACAGAGAGGTGCAATATAGCGCACCATAACCGAGAATAGCTTTTTTTCCTTGAACTTACCGTTAAGCTCTACTTCTTCGATTATTGACACAGGTTTGATAAAGTAGCCAACCATCACACAGGTGAGGAATGCTCCCACGGGCATAAGGATATTATTGCTGATAAAATCAAAGAAATCAAGAAACTGCAATCCGAGGATCTTGAAGCTTGACCATATACTATAGCCAAATACGGAAAGTGTTCCGAGGATCAGACTTAAAATGAGAACTGAGACACAGGCAGAATACCTTTTAAGCTTAAGCTTATCCTGTAGCACCGAAACCACGGTCTCCGTAAGTGAAATGGAAGAAGTGAGTGCTGCAAAAAAAACCATAATGAAGAACACGGCTCCGATCACAGAACCTCCGGGCATTGTTTCAAACACCTTCGGGAGTGTTTCAAACATAAGTCCGGCACCCTTTTGCGCAAGTGCAGCTTCATCACCGTTTGAAAAGGCAAACACAGCAGGAATGATCATAAGGCCTGCAAGAAAAGCAATTCCCGTATCGAATATTTCAATGTGCCTTACGCTTTTTTCAATGCTAACATCCTTTTTCATATAAGAACCGAAGGTTATCATAATACCCATCGCAAGGGACATTGAATAGAAAAGCTGGCCCATTGCGGCAACCACCGTCATTATGGAAAACTTTGAGAAATCAGGTTTAAAATAGTATACAACGCCTCCCAAAGCGCCGTCCATCGTTATTATCGTATATGTTGCTATAAACACGATGAGGATAACAAGCACAGGCATCATTATCTTGCTTACTTTTTCAATGCCCTTCTGCACTCCCAGCATAACAATGACCGCGGTCAACGCTAAAAATATAAAAAACCAAACGAAAGGCTCAGAGGCATCACCGATATAATTGCCGAAATAAGAGTCGCCCGCAATTTTTGTTCCCTGCCCGCTTATAAATCCGAACAGATACTTTATTACCCATCCACCGATAACACAGTAATAGGGGAGGATTATCATGGGTACTATTGCACCGAGATAGCCTACCAATGTAAACCTTTTATCAAGGGTCTTAAAAGCGCCGATGGCACTTAGACCTGTTTTTCTGCCAATGGCAATCTCGCATACCATAAGTGCAAAGCCGAAGGTTATTGCAAGTATAAGGTACACAAGAAGAAAGATACCGCCGCCGTATTTTGCGGCAAGATAAGGGAACCGCCATATATTGCCAAGTCCCACAGCACTGCCTGCACAAGCAAGGACAAAACCGATTTTTCCAGAGAACGAGCTTCTTTGTGTTTCCATGTTTATCTCCTAAATGATTTACCTTGACATTATCTCACATTTTGAAGGAAAATACAATAGGAAATTCATTTTTTCTTACTAAATGTCATATAGAACATATTTTTTTTGCATTCTGTGCTCCATCAAAATGGGAATCCTGCACCTCCGAAAGCAAAGCCGAATAGAAATCCTCTGCCGCCTTTCTTCTTTTTTCACCTATTTCGCGACCGCGCTTTGTAAAAAACCTACCGTAAAGCTTTTTTAATTTGAAATGGTATTCTCTGAAGAAAGAGGGCTCAAGAGTATCGCTGCCGTCATTCACAGAACCATCTTCATTGAGAGTATACAGCGGTTCTGATACGCTTCCCCGGTATATAAGCGATCGAGCGATGCCCATAGCTCCGCAAACATCGATCTTATCCGCATCAAAAAGGATCTTCGCTTCCATGGTTTTTGGGGGATTGTCACTTCTGAAGCGATGGGTATATATACAATCTCGGACCGCCCCTGCACACGCGTTGCTCCAACCCCTTGAAAGAAGATAATCGTATGCTTTCTCGCTTCCCACCCTTGCATGGCAAAGCTTTGAATTCTCTATCTGCTCCTTTCTCCCTATATCATGAAGCAGGCAGGAAGCAATAAGTATGTCATAATCAACATTTTCTTCATATTCCGCAATATCAAGCGCAAGTTTCAAAACCCTCATCACGTGTTCTCTGTCGTGGGCGGAATCGCACATACATTTTTGCATAAATTCACTAATTTCATTATATTCGGAAATGTTCATATTTTACGCTCCATCGAATATTACAAAAATCAAAACCCACCGTTCACCGATGGGTTTTGATCTTCAATTTATCTGTTATTGATGAGAGCGGTAAGCTCAACAGGATCAACGATCTTACCGTCCTTATATACTCTCATATTACCGGATGCGATCTCATCGATGAGGATGACCTCACCGTTATTATAACCGAACTCGAACTTGATATCCCAGAGATCAAGACCGATGGACTTAAGATCATCAGCAACGATCTTTGTGATAGCAAGAGTCTGAGCCTTCATGGACTCGAACATCTCGGGGCTCATTACGCCGAGAGCAGCAAGACCCTCACCTGTTACCAGGGGATCGCCCTTCTCATCGTTCTTGAAGGTGCACTCAACGTAGCCGCCCTCAAGAACGGTACCGTCTGCAATATACTCGCCGTATCTGCGGATAAAGCTGCCTGTTGCAACAAGACGGCAGATAACCTCAAGACCGTGACCGAAAACGGTTGCGGGGAGAACCTCCATTGTTGCCTCTTCAACATTTGCGCTTACATAGTGGGTCTTGATTCCTGCTTTTTTAAGAAGCTCAAAATAGTGAACAGAGCTAATGAGATTGGCTTTTCCGATACCCTCGATTGTGAGACCAACAGAGTTTTCACCGGGATCAAACACACCGTCTTTACCTGTGCAGTCATCCTTGAACTTGAGCATTACATTGCCGTTGTCAAGAGAATAAACGTCCTTGGTTTTGCCTTCATAAAGCTTTTTCATATTAATCCTCTTTCTTTATCCCTTATACGGAATACTTTAGAATACCTTTCTATTATATAACGGCTTTTTTTATTTGTAAATACTGAAAATAACGTTTTTTACAAAAAAATCCAAAAAATTTCTTAAAAATGCATTATTATAAAAGCTTGTCCCGATTCTCCTCGAAAAAATCAAACCATTCCCTCACGTTTTCAAGCTCCGTCCACCTTCTTACCCTTACCGGGCAGGAATCAAGATCGTATATCCTTGCACCCTTCATGGAAAGCAAAATGGGAGAATGGGTTGAAATAATAAACTGACAATTATAAAACCGCGCCGAATCCTCTAAAAGCCGTGCCAGCTCCTTTTGCTTTACCACAGAGAGGCTGTTCTCAGGCTCATCCAGAAGATATAGCGCATTCTCTCCTATCTCCTTGGCGAAATATGCAAAGGCACTTTCTCCGTTGGAGCCCGGTGTAACTTCACGGGGAAGCCTTTTCTCTGTAAACTGAGATTTAGAATACCTTTTGGCATCATTATGCTTTTTCAATTCATCATAATCATCAAGGCATTTCATCTGAAAGCGGTTTCGGCTCTTATCCTCGTATTCCTCAAAAAGTCTGTCCCGCCTATCTGATATTCCCTCATTGATCGCCCTAATATCAAGAAGAAAATCGAAAACATCGTCACTTGCTATCAGCTTTGAATCCTTTGGTAATCTGCATTGGTTTCTTAAGCTGTATTCACAATAGGAAAGATAATCATCAAAATAGGGAGTATTGTTAAAAGGTGCCGAACGCCGAATCATAAGCTTTTCTGCGATGATATTCAAAAGAGTGGATTTGCCTGATCCGTTTGATCCATAAAATATCGTGATCGGCTCGAACTCCAGTATTTCCAGCTCTTTCTGAGGAATTATTTTGAAGGGATAAACATTGTGGGTAAAGCACTGCATCTCAAGCTGGTACGGATAATTCAAAACAAATGTATCCTCATCATCAGCCGTTGCAAGGCTGAACCTTTCAAGATAGATCATGACCTCGCCTCCCTCTGAAATGATTTTACCACATTCAACTTGCGGTGTCAATTACTTGACTTTTTTCAAATATACAGTTAAAATATTGTTACAATAATACCGAGGAGTTAAAAATGAAGCACCTGCCGACGGAAATGCTGTATTTCCTGAGAATATACAATTACATACAGTTTGAAATAGGCCTTGAAAGTGCAAAAGAACGGGAAAAAGATATTCGCGCGTTTATTGCCTCCTGTGATTTTCTCAAGGACTACCCTACTCTTTCGGAGGACTTTTCGGAAAGAAAAAGCATCGATCACATAATAACCTATATCAAAAGAATTGAAAAAACCTATGATATTATACGTCAGTGGAAGGACAAGGAATGCGAGGCTTTGTTCTCGGAGATCGGAGAAGACAATCATCTAAGCTCTCACTACGGTCCTTTAGCCATAAAAAAGGACATTTCCGAAAGCAACGCATATATGCTGCTTTATGACATTGAATTTGCTGACATAAATCTCATTTTCAAGGGTGCTGATCTCAAGGAAGATATAACCATCTCAAATGAGGTTCTCTGGTATGAGCTTTACCGTAGCGCTGAAGGGATGGTTTATGAGGTCTTTACCGAGGATTTCAAAACTGTTAAGATCGTATTTAAGGAATTGAAGATCGTAAAGAGCTTCCCCTCCGCCTTGGATATTTCACCACTTGATATATCTCCCTGGGAACATCTTGTCTCAATGGCTTCCCTCATATACGAGAAATACGAATATGACCCTTCTCTGCTTTGCGAAAAGGAGCTGTCCTTACTTCAGACCTTGGAATTCCTTTCTGCTTTGCGTAATTGGAATATTAAGAAAGCAAGCAGCGATGCAATAGATTCCTTTGCTTTGCTTCTTGAAGAATACTCATTGAACAAAGCGAAAAAGCTTTTGGACGCTATATTGGAAACGAAAAAAGACAGAATAGCCGAAAGGCTCCATCAAAAGCTTTTGAGAGAGCTTTCCAACGTTTACGGCGAAGCACTTTGGAGAAGGCTTTACGGCGAGATATGCGCATCCCAATCCCAAATCCCCCGAAGATCGGAAATCAACTCCGATGAAGTATATAAAAGTGAACGAAAAGCAGTCAGCGATATGCTTTTTTCTTTGGGATACAGTGGAGAATATCCGGACTTTTACAAGGCCGGCTCAAAGAAGGGCATAAGCGTTGCATCATCTTACGGCATGGATTATTTCGTCGGTCCGCAGAAAAATGCTTTGTATTTTATAAAGGCTTATGAAAGGCTTACAACAGACAACGAGCCCGTTTTCGATTTTTTAAGCGGCACGGTCTTCCCCCAAAAGTGTGATAACACAGAAAAAGACGTTTTTTCTGCCATGTTCTTTGACAGTGGCAGGCGTTTTTTCAAAAACACTTTTAACTCTTACGGTGACAACTCAAATACGAGGACAGCAACAATAGCTGCAAAGCGCGCCGAGTTCAAAAAGCTTACAAAGGAAGAAAGAAAAAGCCTTGGTCATTTTTCCTTCGGCTACTATTTCACCACGGCATTAATACTGGGATTATTGTTCTCCCTTGCCTTTTTCGCAGTATTCGGTGCAATAATTGCTCTCATTCTCCTTGCATTCGGGGAAATAGAAGTATTCTTCAACGTAATCCCGTGGGGGTGGCTATTCATCTTTTCCACGGTTGCCTTCGGCGGCAGTATGAGCTTTATCCAATGGAGGAATGACAGAAAATAAGCATGATAAAAAAGCTTTTACACCCAAACATTGAAAACTTCCCTAAAGTTTTTCACAATCTTTTTACCGGAGCTGAAGTATACGACAGCTCCTGCTCAGAAAATGCTAAGGTTTATTATATCGACCGCAGTTGCGGATACTATCTGAAAAAAGCAACCAAGGGATCTCTTTCCAAGGAGGTCATGCTGACAAGGTATTTTCACAAAAAAGGCCTGGCAACAGAGGTACTGGAATACATTACCTCGGACTTTGACTGGATGCTCACAGCGCGAGTACCGGGAGAGGATTGCACCGCCCAAGTTTATCTTGACGATCCCTTGCGCCTTTGCGATACTCTCGGCGAGGTCTTGCGACAGCTACACGAGGAAAGCGCTTGCGGTTGCCCCATTCCCGAAAGAACTGCCGATTACATCAAAACAGCTCTCCAAAACTACGAAAAAGGTATTTACGATGCGCTCCGCTTCGGCTATTCATCTCCCGAAGAGGCATTGGGGGTTATTGAAAAGCATAAAGATCTGCTCAGAACTGACACCCTCATTCACGGAGATTTCTGCCTTCCCAACATTATGCTTGAAAATTGGCGTTTTTCAAAATTTATTGACCTTGATTCTGCCGGCATCTCCGACAGGCACATTGACCTTTTCTGGGGTGCATGGTCACTTGGATACAATCTGAAAACAGAAAAATACCGAGACCGCTTCTTTGATGCATACGGCAAAGATAAGATCGACCCAGATATGCTTCGGGTCATCGCCGCTTTTGAGGTATTCGGATAAACAGAGGTATTTATGAAAAAAACTTATATCACCAACATTCCCAACAAGATAGGTGCGCTGCTTCAAGCTACAAAATGCTTCTCTACTCTTGGCATCAACATCACAAGGGTGAGCTACAACAAGGCTGTTGACTCTCACGCACTTTTTATCGAGGTTCAGGGAGATGAGGAAAAATTGCTTGAAGCTGACCGTATCCTGTCTGAGATCGGTTATATTAACAATACAGAATCCGAGGCAGGCATAATTCTGCTTGAATTTTGCCTGAGAGACGTTACGGGAAGCGCCACTGAGGTTCTTCAGCTTATTGAACAGTACGGATTCAACATTTCATATATCAGCTCTCAGGAGAATGCAACCGAATATCAGTTTTTGAAGGTTGGGCTTCGGGTTGAAAACGAGGCTGAAATTTCCGAATTTCTCGCTAAAGCGGAGGAGCTCTGCCCTGTCAAGATAATCGAATACAACAAAAGCGAGAAAATATACGACAACAGCTTCTTCTACAGATCTTTCGTCCAAAGCCTTATGGAGACAGGCGGTATCTCAGAGGACAAGCGCAACCTGCTGCTAATAAACACAAACCTCGCAATGGAGGTGCTGGATACACAAGGGCTGTCACCCTACCGTACCTTTGACTGTATCAGCAAATTCGCTGCTCTTCTTTCCCGCTGTAAGGGTAACAGCTTTTCCCCGCGTATCACCACTCACAAGATAACCGATAACACAGAAATAACTACTATTGAGCCACCTTGCGGAAGCAATACTGCGATCATAAAAAGCTTTGGTGAATATCTATTCGTTGATACGGGATTTGCTTGCTATACGCAAGAGATGCTTCCCATTCTCAGAAAGCTCATCCCCGATTTTGATACCATAGAAAAGAAATGCATTCTCACTCACATGGACGTTGACCATGTTGGTCTGCTTCCTATGTTTGATAAGATATACGCAAGCAAAAAAAGTCGAGACTGTCTCATAGAAGAATATGAAGGACGTGACGGGATAAGAGAAAAGAATCCCCTGCATACTCCTTACATCCGCATCTGCAAAACGCTGACAGAATATGTCCCTGCAGACCCCTCAAAAATGACGGTTATAGGCGACGGAGGCGAAATGAAGGACTGCCTTTTGCGTCAGATAGGTTTCTTCTCCTTCGGTGAGCTTGATTTTGAAGTCTACGAGGGTGCCGGCGGACACCTGCCCGGAGAGATCGTTCTTATTGATTATAGCAAAAAAATTGCATTCACCGGCGACATATACGTTAATATTAAGGGGATGACCTCCGAGCAAAAGCAATACAACCAATATGCTCCCATCCTTACAACCTCCGTTGACACGGACAAGGCGCTTTGCACGAAGGAACGGGAAGCTGTGATGCAACGGCTGGGTGCGGGAAGCTGGCACATTTTCGGTGCCCACGGTGCGGTATACAATTATGAAACCAAGGTTCATTCATCTCAGAAATAGCCTATAAACCGTTAAAAAGAGCTCTAAATACTGAAACGACATGTTCAAATCACGTTTTTTAACAGAGAAACGGTGGTTTTTTTGAAAAAGCTTCAATGATGATCTTTGCTGATATTGGCAAGGCAAAATGCGCCACTATAGTTCCTCTTAATTCTAAGTCAAACCGTATTTTGTTCTCTGAAAACAGAAAAAGCAATGTAAAGGCCGCGGCCTTTACATTGCTTTTTTTATAAGATCTAATTTATCAAAATAATTTATCACTTATTGATATAAGCGTCTACTGCGTTCCAGACTGCTGTAGGCTCACTATCGCCTGTGATAGCGAGTATCAAAAGATTATCTCCGTACTGACGCCATATAGCATCAGGG